>VAZL01000040.1:14228-18903 GCA_005883445.1 Alphaproteobacteria bacterium
CGAGCGTCCCGAGGGGGTAAAGCAGTAGCTGCGAGCGACGCAAAAAAATCTCGGGCCGCGTGTCACACCGGGCCGGCCCGTTTCGTCTTGTTGTCAGGATTGGCTCGGACGAAGGAGATGACCGTGACACCCAGACTGAACCCGTTCGCCGCCGCACCGGCGCCGATGCAAAAGTGGCTCGATTTCGGCAAGGGCATCCTCCAGACTGGCCTGGAGGAGAGCCTGATGGAACTGGTGGAGATCCGCGCGTCGCAAATCAACGGCTGCGCGGTGTGCCTCCACATGCACACGGCCGCTGCCCGCAAGCGTGGCGAGAGCGAGGAGCGTCTTTACCTGCTCGATGCCTGGCGTGAATCGCCACTCTACAGCGCCCGCGAACGCGCCGCGCTCGCTTGGACCGAGGCTTTGACGCTGGTGTCCGAAACCCATGCGCCCGATGAGACTTATCAGGCGTTGCAAGCGCAGTTCACCCCAGAGGAGCAGGTGGCGCTTACGCTCTTGATCGTCACCATCAACGGCTGGAACCGCATCCAAGTCGGCTTCCGCGCCGTTCATCCCGTCAAGAAGCGCGAGGCGGCGTGATGACGGCAGCTTCCGGTCACGACGCCGCTGCCGTGTTCGATCCGCTGCGGCCGAAATTGACCCGCATCGCCTACCGGATGCTGGGATCGGTCGCGGACGCGGAGGATGTGGTCCAGGACGCGTTTATCCGCTGGCTCGAGACCGATCGCGACGCGGTGCGCGAGCCGGAAGCCTTCTTGCGCCGCGTCGTGACGCGTCTTTGCCTCGACCACTTGAAATCCGCGCGGCACCGGCGCGAGACCTATATCGGGCCTTGGCTACCGGAGCCGGTGGTCGAGACCGCGGACGACGAGATCGATGATATCACGCTGCCGCTGATGATGGCGCTCGAGCGCCTGTCACCCTTGGAACGCGCCGCCTTTCTTCTTCACGACGTTTTCGGCGTCGGCTTCGAGGAAATCGCCGAGACCATCGATCGCGAGCCCACGGCGTGCCGGCAGCTTGCCAGCCGCGCGCGAAGTCACGTTCGCGCGGCGCGGCCTCGCTTTCAAATGCCCAGGGAACGCGGCCTTGAGATCGCCGCTGCGTTCTTCTCGGCTTCCCGCAGTGGCGACATGCAACAGTTACGATCGCTGCTCGCGGCGGATATCACCGCTTATGCCGACGGTGGCGGCAAGGCGCGCGCGGCCACGCAGCCGACCGTCGGGCTCGATAACGTCATGCAGGTCCATGTTGCACTGGCGTCGATCTTTGCCCAGCACATGTCGCGGCTCGTGCGCTACGGCTTCATCAATGGCTTGCCAGGTTTCGTCACCGTCGAGCAGGACGATACGCTGCAAACCACGGCGCTGCAGGTCGAGAACGACAAGATCGTTGCAATTTACGTCACCCGCAATCCGGACAAGTTGCGTCATATTGCGGGTCATCACCTGCATTGAGTCTATTCCGACACGAGGCGAGCGTACTGCCTCGTGATAGAAGACGGCATTCATTCCTTCCACAAATGACTGAACGGAGTCGCGACCAGGTCTTCATAAGGCACAGCATCTTTGATCAAGCCATAGGCCCTCGCAAAATTCATCAGACCATTGACGGCGTCGTGGGTTATTTCGGCGTCGTAAAACGGAGCGTCACGTTCGATGAGGCCGGCTATCAATTCAGCTTCATCGGCTGGAAATAACCTTTGGCCGACTTCGGTCGAAATCGATGGATCTGCTTTCAGAGTCTTCTGCGCCTTTACGATCGCCCGTATCGCGCCCGCTGCCACCTCCCGATGTTCACTAATGATGCGCTCGTGCGCCGTGAGCGCCGCAAAGTTGTAGTGCCGCGCGCCCGGAGGACCATCTCCGCGTCTAAGATCGAGATGCAATTTTGCGATACCGAGGCGTTCGCCGATGGCAACTCTCATCCCGTTGCCCCAGTAGGCGTCCGCCGTGTTCTGTATGATCGAATCGACGCCGTTCCTCGCCATGAAGCCCTTGTCCCCATAGGGGGGTGGTGGAGGAACAATCCTAACGTTGTCTCGTTCGAGATCGATGCCGGCGTCGGCTAGCATGTACCGTAGCGACATTTCTGGCCACGCCGGGGCGGCGGAGATCCGAAGTCCCTTGACGGCCTGGAGATCTCCGCGCTTGACGTCGAGGGTCGAGCGCACCGCCATGAACCAATACGAATACTGCGACAGGGCGCACAGCAGTTTTATCCCTTTCCAGGCGGGAAACGCCCGCGTGCCCGCGAAAGCAGGCCCGGCGATAAAGTCCAGTTTCCCTTCGCGCATGAGCTCAGGACCTTTGTTCGTGTTGTGGATAAATTCGATGTCAATACCTTCTTGTTTGAAAAAGCCGAGCTCAACGGCCGCGATAGCGACGAAATATGAGGGAGAATCCAGATCGGGGACCCATATTCGATACATGTGACAACCTCGCTGAGAGCTTCCGCTTGCATCGTCCCGGCTTGTTGTTTGCCGTCCGCGATGTGATGGAACATGGGACCGCTGCCTGTCTAGCCTACTGCGCCTTGATGTTTGCGGGCTCGGTCGAAGCAAGTAGCCCGGATTGAGCCTAAAGCGCGTTCACGCGCGTCCATAGCCCGTCGAAGACGGGCGTGAACGCCCTTCGGGACGCGCTATGGCGAAATCCGGGATGCTGCATGCGAGGTCGCTTGGGCGGGCAGAACCCGGATGTCGCTTTGCTCCATCCGGGCTACGCGCTGGAGATTCCCTGGAGATTCCCTGCAGCTGCCGCCGCCATGGCCGCCGGCTATCTGCCATGAGGGCTCATGCGGCTGCCATGAGGGCCCGATGTCGCCGTAGTAAAACCGACTGTCATTCGATAAGTTCGTCGGCTCGGAGAGAAAGGATGAAGGCCTGACCGGAGTTAAGGGGCCGAGATACCCCCTGATGCCTGAGGCGTATCGCCGGCTTGGGCATCCGCAGTTTGCTCGGCGGCGCCGGGGTCTCCACGGAGACGCGCATGCATGGCCTCCTCGCATCCGCTTTCTTCTCTGTCATGTTGCTTGTCGCTACGCTCATGCTGGGGCTGCCGAGCCAACGCGTCGGGCAGGCGAGCGCAGGCGAAGGCGATCAAGTCCCTCCGGTTGAAAGAACCCCATCCCCCGCCGCGACCCCATCAAACGGTGCGGCCTCGGTCGTGCGCATCTGTGATGTGCTCGCGGCGGCAGCGGCAGAAAATGACCTGCCGGTCGATTTCTTCGCCCGGCTGATCTGGCAGGAGAGCCGCTTCGATCCGACGGCCGTAAGCCGCGCAGGCGCGCAAGGCGTGGCGCAGTTCATGCCAGCGACCGCGAGCGCGCGCGGGCTTGCCGACCCCTTTGATCCAATCGAAGCAATCGCCCACTCCGCAAAGCTCCTGCGCGACCTGCGGCGCGAATTCGGAAACCTCGGGCTCGCGGCAGCCGCCTACAATGCGGGACCCGGGCGGGTTCGCGGCTGGCTTGCCGGCCGACGTGGCCTACCGCGGGAGACCGACGCGTATGTGCGCATTGTAACGGGGCAATCCCCCGAGCAATGGGCTCGCCTCCGGGCGGGCCCTGCTGAGACGCACGTCGCACCCGCCCTGCCCTGTCCGCAAATCGCTGGCCTTGCCGCTCGCTCGCCAGCCCCCGTCATGAAACCGCTGGATCCCTGGGGCGTGCAATTGGTCGGAAGCTCCTCGGATGCGACGGCGCTCGCCGCCTATCATCAACTTCAGGAGAGGTACGCGTCCATCCTGGGCGGGCGGGAGCCACGCGTCTTGCACCACGGCCTCGCGCGCGGCAGCATAGGTTGGGCGCGGGTCCACGTCGGCACAGAGAGCCGTGCCAGTGCCGAGAAATTGTGCGGCGAGCTGCGTTCCGCCGGCGGGAGCTGCACGGTGCTGCGCAACTGAATAGCGTTGGCGCATGAGCGAAGCTGAGACTTTGTTTGCGGCCCTGCGTCAGTCGTCCGGCGACGACGCGGTGACGATGCTCGAGCGCATGGTGCGCGATGCCCCGGACCATGCCTTGACCAAGATCAACGCGCTCGATCTCGCGGCCAAGGAGGGGATCGGCGAGGAGCAGGTCATCGCCGCGCTGTTGAATGCGGTGGGTCTCGGCATCTTCGAGATGTCGTGGAACGTCATGTGCCCGAGTTGCGCCGGCGTGATCTCTGCCAACAAAAGCCTGAAGACCCTCGATCGGGCGCAATATCATTGCGCCTTCTGCGCCGCGGGCTACGAGACGACGCTCGACAACCTGGTCGAGGTGACCTTCACGGTAAGCCCACGCGTGCGCAAGATCGCGGCCCACAACCCGGACGCATTGCCCGCGGCCGAATATTACCGCCAGATCTTCTGGAGCTCGGCCATCGACCTTCCGACGGACCTGGAGAAGCTGCTGCGGGAGGTCACGCTCGAAAGTATCGACTTGCCGTCAGGAGAACGGGCCATCCTCTCCCTGCGATTGCCGGAAGGCACGCTGATCGTCTTCAACCCGGTGACGCACACGGCCCAGTTCCTCGACGTCAGGGGCGAGGAGGCGAGCGAACGCCAGAACCTGTCCATGATCTTCAAAAACGTGCAGGTCCCCGCCGAGACCTTGGCCTTTCGCCCCGGGCCGCTGCGCCTCGCTTTGGAGAACCGCACCGATAGTCGCGTGTTGCCGGCGATATGGATAG
>VAZL01000888.1 GCA_005883445.1 Alphaproteobacteria bacterium
CGGTGGTGATGGCGGCCGCGCTCTCGCGCCGGACCAAGAATGCGAAGATCGCGATCCTCGGCAACGCCTTCTGCCTGCGCGAGCATCCGCTCACGCTCGCCGAGGAGCACGCCATGCTCGACTGCATCACGGGCGGGCGGCTGATCACCGGCATGGTGCGCGGCATCGGCGCCGAATACTATTCGATGGGCTCCAATCCGGCGTTCTCGCACGCGCGCTTCCAGGAGGCGCACGATCTCGTGGTGCAAAGCTGGACGCGTCCCGGCCCGTTCGCCTTCGAGGGCACGTATTATCATTTCGAATATGTGAACGTGTGGCCGCGTCCCTATCAGCAGCCGCACCCGCCGATCTGGGCGCCCTCCACCGGCTCGACCGAGACGATCGAATGGGCGGCGCATCCCTCGCGCAAATACGTCTATCTGCAGGCCTACAGCCCGATCCAGTCGGTGGTGCGCTATCTGAATTATTACCGCGAGGCGGCGCAGCGCTTGCACGGCTATACGGCAAACTCGGACCGGATCGGCTGGTCTGCGCCGGTCTACGTCTCCGACACCGACGCCAAGGCGCGCGCGGAGGCCGGCCGCCATGTCGAAACGCTGTTCAACAAATTCTTGCGGCTGCCGTTCCAGATGCTGTTTCCGCCCGGCTATCTCAGCGCCAAATCGTTGAAGAACATGTTGAGCCACAAGCGCTCGGTCGCGGGACAGGAGCACACCGTCGATACCCTCATCGAGCAGGGCATCATCCTGTGCGGCAGCCCTGACACCGTGCGCAAGCAGCTGGTGGACAGTCATCGGCTGCTCGGTTTCCAGAATTTTCTGGCGATGCTGCAATTCGCGACCCTGCCGAGCGATCTCACGGAGAAGAACATCAGGCTGTTCGCCCGCGAGGTGCTGCCGGCCCTGCAGACGCTGACCGACAAGGAATATTCCGGCTTGCAGACCCAGGCGGCGGAATAGCGCGCGCAGGCGGGACGCGGCCAAATGGGAGGAAGCGGTGCTGCAGAAGTTGCGATTCAACGACGAGGTCGTGATCGTCACCGGCGCCGCCGGCGGCATCGGGCGTGCGACCGCCGAGGCGCTCGCCGAGCTCGGCGCGACCACGGTCTTGGTCGGACGCACGCAAGCCAAGCTCGAGGAGGTGAAAGCGGCGCTCGAAAAGAGCGGCGCCAAGTCCGAGGCCTTCGCCGCCGACGTGTCGAAAGAGGCGGACGTCGCGCGGCTGCGGGACTTCATCAAGCAGACTTGGGGGCGGGCGAAGGCGGTGGTCAACAATGCCCCGAGCTCTCGACGCAGAAATGGCACGAGCTGATCGCGGTCGACCTCGACAGCATCTTCTACATGTGCCGCGCCTTCATTCCGCTGCTGCTGGAAACGAAGAACCCGTCGATCCTCAACGTGGCCTCGACCTTCGCCCACATCGGCAACTCGCACATGCCTGTCTATTGCGCGGCCAAGGGCGTCGTCGTCTCGCTGACGCGGCAGCTTGCCGTCGACTATGGGGAGAAGGGCTTGCGCGTGAACTCGCTGTGTCCCGGACCCACGCTGTCGCCGCGCGTTAAAGGGTATTTCGACAGCGGTAAAGCCGATCCCAAGCCGGTCCTGCAGAAGGTCATGCTGCAACGGTTCGCCCAATGCGGGGAGATCGGCGACGTCGCCGCGTTCCTGGTCTCGGACGCTGCCTCCTACGTCCACGGCGCTTCGATCGTGGTTGACGGCGGGCAGACCATCAATTGAGCGTGCGCAACGATCCGGAGTGAAATTCAGTGACCGACGTTCTCAACGGCGTGCGCGTGGTCGAGCTGAGCACCGTGATCACGGCTCCGCTCGCGGGCATGATGCTGGCCGACCTCGGCGCGGAGGTGATCAAGGGCGAGCATCCGCAGGGCGGCGATCCGTTCCGGACCTTTCGCGGCGAGCAATACAGTCCGAATTTCGTCGCCTACAATCGCGGTAAGCGCAGCATTCAACTCGACCTGCGCACGGACGAGGGCCGAGCAATCCTGCTCAAGCTCGTCGCCCGCGCCGACGTGCTGCTCGAGAATTACCGGCCCGGCATCATGGAGAAGCTTGGATTAGGAGATGACGTCCTCACGGCCGCGAATGCCAGGCTGATCCACTGCTCGATCACGGGATTTGGCGCATCGGGGCCCTACAGCGCGCGGCCTGCCTACGACAACGTCGCGGTGGCGTTGAGCGGCATCGCGAGTCTCCAGCTCGACCCGGAGCATCCGCAATCCAGCGGACCGACGATCCCCGACAACGCCACCGGGATGTTCGCCTGCTACGGGATCCTCGGCGCTTTGTACGAACGCGCGCGCAGCGGCCGCGGCCATCGCGTCGACGTTAACATGCTGGAAGCCGGCATCGCCTTCATTCCCGATCCGTTCGCGAACTACACGCGCGCCAGAATCAAAAGCGACCGGCTGACCAGGGTCGCCGCCTCGCAATCCTTCGCGTTCCGCTGCGGCGACGGCAAGCTCATCGCCCTCCACCTGTCGTCGCAGCCGAAGTTCTTCGAAGCCATGGCGGCGGCGCTCGAACGGCCCGATCTCGTGCGCGACGAACGATTTGCCACGCGCGACCTGCGGATCAAGAACTACGGCGAGCTCAACCGCGTGTTCGCCGAGATCGTCGCAACAAAGCCGCGCGCCCATTGGATCAATGTGCTCGAAGAACACGACGTGCCGTTCGCGCCGGTCAACAGCATCGCGGACGTTCTCGATGATCCGCAGGTGCGCCATCTGTGCACGTTCTACCGGCAACGGCATCCGACCGAAGGCGAGATCACCGCCATTCATCGGCCCGTGCTCATCGACGGCGCCCGCGACGAGCGCGCCTTGCCCGCGCCGGCGCTCGGCGAGCACACCGAGGAGATCCTCCGTGAGCTCGGCTACGCCGACGGCGAGATCGCGGGGCTCGCCGGCGCGGGCGTCGTCCGCCTCGGCTGACGGAACCACAGCGCCCACACGGCTATAGCGCCCACCAGCACGCCCGCCCAGCCCCAGTTGACCGCGGGCGTGAGAACGCTGGGCATCTCGTGGCTGGTCCAGCCACGCTTGACGACCTGCTCCAGCCAGTCGTCGTTGACGAGGTTTCCGATGCCGTATGCGAGCATGAGCGCGAGATACGCGTCGAGCAGGCGCGGCCGTGGCAAACGCGAGAAGGCGAGCGCGGCCTCGCCGAGCTGTGCGCGAAACATCCCGATCGCTTCGCGGGCTACGTGGGCGCGCTGCCCATGAATGCGCCCGAGGCAGCCGCCAAGGAGGCCGAGCGTATCCTCATCCACGGCAACGCCAACGGGCTCCAGCTTCACACCAACGTCGACGGCGCCTGCCTCGACGAGCCGCGTTTCTTCCCGATCTTGCGCACGCCCAATGTCCCGGACTTCCCGGCCGAGACCAAATCGAAATACGAGATCTGGGCGATCCTGGGTTGGCCCTACGAGACCAGCTGCACCATGGCCCGGCTGATCTTCTCGGGCGTGACGACTCGGCTGCCGGATCTGAAAATCCTCATCCATCACCTCGGCGCGATGATCCCGTTCTTCGACGCGCGCCTCGATACCGGCTGGGCGACGCTCGGCAGCCGCACCTCGGATGAAGACTATGGCGGCGTGCTCAAGATGTTGGGGAAGCCGCTGATGGATTGCTTTAGGGATTTTTATGCCGACACGGCGCTGTGCGGCGGCCGCATCGGAACGGTTTGCGGGCTCGAATTCTTCGGTGCCGATCACGTGCTCTTTGCCTCGGACGCGCCGTTCGGTGCGCAGGGCGGAGCGAGCTATATCCGCGAGACCATGAAGGTGATCGCCGGACTTGAGATCGCGCAGGCGGACAAGGAGAAGATTTGCTACCGCAACGCGCAGGCGCTGTTTAAGTTGTCATGACGGCGCGCGCTTTACCGCGCTTCGCGCGATCGGCTAAGGTTGCTGGCTCAACAGAAATACCGGGGGGAACGCCGATGGCGCCGAGCTTGCGATCTGCGATCGGGGCGGCGCTCGCCGGCGTGCTGGCGGGGAATTTTACGATCGCAGCGCAGGCGGCGGACAAGGTCGCGGTCGGAACCGGCGGCTCGGCGAGCGATGCGCCGTTTTACATCGCCTACGACAAGGGCTTCTTCAAAGACGAAGGCTTGGACGTCGACCTGATCGTGCTCGATTCGGGTGCGAAAGTCATCGCGCCGCTCGGTACCGGCGAGCTCGACGTCGGTAGCGGCGCGCTTTCGGTCGGCTTCTGGAACGCGCTCGTCCGCGGGATCAAGTTTCGCATCGTCGCCGACCGCGGCCACGCGCAGCCCGGCTACCTCTATCAGACCGTGTTCATGCGCAAGGATCTGATCGACAGCGGCCAGTTCAAGAGCCTCAAAGACCTCAAGGGCATGCGCATGGGTTTCGCCGCGCAGGGCGTGACGTCGCTGTCGCTGCTCAACGAGGCGGCGAAGTACGCCGGCATCAAGTTCGAGGACATAACGCCGGTCTACCTTTCGTTCCCGCAGCAGATCGCGGCGCTCCAGAACAAGGCGCTCGACGGCACCTTGTTGATCGAGCCGCAGGCAACGGTCGCCGTCAACGCCGGATACGGCGTGCGTTTCATGGACACCAACGAGTTCTATCCGTACCAGCAGATTTCGGTGATCTTCTTCAGCGACAGGTTTGCGACCGA
>VAZL01000889.1:0-1739 GCA_005883445.1 Alphaproteobacteria bacterium
GTCGGCGAGCATCGCCTTCAACCGATCGGCGCCTAGCGGCTGTAGAGCAGTCATCGATTTCATGGGTCGCGGAGTTGGCTCAAACAGAAGCAACGGACTCGGTCTGCTCCCTCCCCCGTTTACGGGGGAGGGATGGGGAGGGGGAGCGCAAGCACGAATCTTTTTGCCCCCCCCTCCCTAACCCTCCCCCGCAAGCGGGGGAGGGGAGCGCACCGCGATCGCGGCACATGCGTCGATCGACCGCGCTCTGCGATGACCTCACGTCGCCTGTTGCGGCGTCATCTGCTCGACCTTGCCCGAGGCGAGATCGAAGCGCACGCGCTCGATCTTGTCGAGGTTGGTGCCGGTGACCCGGACGAAGCGGGCGTAGTCGGGATAGTCGATGGAATGGATGGTGCCGTCCTGATAGATGCCGGCGTGTCCCGGCAGCAGGCGATATTTCTTGACCGGCTTGAGCTTGGCCTCTCCGGGATTGCAGCCATCGTCCTCGCGCTCCCACTCGACCATGTCGGTGTAGTGCGTGGCCTGGCCGTAGATCGCCCAGGACGCGCCGTGGTCGTGCGGCGGCGACACCCGAGCCTTGTCGTTGATGTGGGCGAGGATCTGGAATCCGAGATCGGGGTCCTCGTAGAGCACCTTCAAGCCGCGCGGCACCTGCTCGCCGCAATAGGCTTCGACGAAGGCCTTATTCGCGAGCAGCTGCTCGAGCTTCACGCGAACCTCTTCCCGGCCCTTGGGCCCGCCGTCGCGGGTGAGAATGGCGCGGCAATCCGACACGAATTGATCGAGGTCGTAGGACATTGCTGCCTCCTGCGCACGAGATGGTGCCCTAGCTTCCCCCATCGCGCCGATGAGCGCCAGAGCCAAGGCCCCCACGATTCAGAGACTCTATTTCCGCTCGTCCCCGCGAAAGCGGGGACCCAGTCCTTGGTTCTGGATTCCCGCCATAAGCGCGTTTACGCGCGTCCATAGCCCGGCCTCAAGGGCGTTTACGCCCGTCTTCGCGGGCTATGGACGGGCGTGAACGCCCTTAACGACGCGCTATGCGCGGGAATGAGCGGAGTTTGCTGCGCGGTCGGAGGTCGTGAAGCCCAGCTCGGCGATGGCTTTATCCAAGGCTTGGCCATTTTCGTCGGCGAGCGCGGCCTTGATCAGGCCTTCGAGCGTTGCACCGGAATTGCTACGCCCGAGCAAACCCGGGACCACGACCACGAGCTTGCCGAACTTGGCCTGCCCGCGTTCATGGGTCTCGCCATAGCCTTTGACCAGACTGCGCATGCGCGCGATTTGCACGGCGAGCGGATAATCCGCGCGCGCGGTCGCCGCCACCAGGTTGAGCCAATTCGCCAGCCCGGCTTGTTCGCTGGCGAAGCGCAGGGAGCTGCGGCGCAAGGGCTTGAGCTTCGCCAGCGCGTAAAGCAGCAGGAAGCCGCCGATCGACGTCGTCTTGACGATTCTCCCCTTGCGCGTGGCGCGATCGAGGAGGCCGCGCGCCCCAGGCGTGCGCAGCAGCCAGCGCCCGAGCGCCGCTGGCAGCGTATCCGCGATCTCCTGCGTGCGCGGATGAAAGAATTCGGCGATTTCGAGAATTTGCCCGTCCTTGATCTGCGTTTCCTCGCGCACGCGCGCGAAGCGGCTCGATCGAATTTTGAGATCCGCGACGCGGATCGTGTCCTCATAGGACATCCCGAGCGCGAGCTGCCGCGCAGTTTCCGCGAGCAGCGCCCCGGAGCCGTCGC
>VAZL01000889.1:1770-3627 GCA_005883445.1 Alphaproteobacteria bacterium
GACCGCGCGCGCTTCGCCGGAAAAGTCGCGCCCGGCAGCGTCCAGGAGGTCGCGGACCGCGCGCGACGCATCGGGTGCGCCACCCTCGAGCGAAGCGGCCGCGGCAGCGGCCGCTTCACGGCTGTGCGCGGCCTCGAAGCCCGCCGCGAAGGCGGCGAGGCTGCTGTTGACTCCGACCTGGCCGCGGCGGATCGCCGCCTCGAACGCCGTGCGCGGGAAGGGGAGCGCGTCGGATCCCGCAAGCGCGCCGAACAGCACCGCGCTCAAGAGGCTCCCCGTCGCGTCCGCAAGCGCCGCCATGTCGAATGCCACGAGTTCGCGCGCGGCGTCGCGGCAGGCGGCGAGTAGCGCCGCCGCGTCCTCCCGCCCGTCGGCGAGAGCGATCTTCTCGGTCATGGCGAATACGCGGTGGGTGGAGGCGATGAGCAAGGTCTTTTCCGGCGTGACGAAGCCGCGCTCGACGGCGCGCGCGGCCTCCATCAGCTCGGAAGCGAGCACCACGTCGACGTCGCCCGGCACCGGCATCAGCGCCAGCACCGGCGCGCGCCCGTCCGCCTGCGCCTTGGGGAACAACTCGACGTAATACACGGTCGCGCCGGTGCGCTGCGCGACGCCCGGCACCGAGGTCGCCTGCGCGAGATAGCCCCCGTGCTGGGCGAGATCGACGATCCAGTCCGCCAGCACGCCGCCGCCCTCGCCGCCGAGCGCCACCACGGCGATGGTGATCGGCCGCACCTCGGCGACTTGCGCCTGCCCGTGGGCGTCCATCGGCGTCGTCAAGCCGCGGCGAGGCGCCCGTCGCTGCGCCGTTGCAGCCAACCGATCACGGCGCCGCGCACTTTATCCTTGAGCCGGTCCCAGGAGGTGGGATTGGCGATGATCGTGGCGCGGTAGAACGATGGGCACAGCACGGCCGCGTGCGCGACCTCGCCGCACAGCCCGCAGCCGACGCAGGAGTTGATCACCTTGGTCACCGGCTCGCGCCGCAGCGGGTCGGGGTTGGGCGCGAGCGTGAGCGATGGACACCCGGACAACCGAATGCAGGAATGGTCGCCGGTGCAGGTGTCGGCATCGACGCCGAAGCGCTCGCGCACCACGCGCTCGCCGCGTTCCAGCCGCTTGCGCATGAGCGGCCGCACGCGGCGCTCCTTGTTGAGCATGCATTCGGACTGGGCGATGATGACCTTGGGACCTTTGACCGCCGTGGTGAGCGCCTCTTTGAGCGCATCGCGCATCTTGCCGACGTCATAGGTGCGCGTGATGGTGCGCACCCAGTTGACGCCGACGCCGCGCACGGCCTTCTCGATCGGGTTCTTGGTCGCGCGCATGCTGTTGTCGGCGGCGGAGGACGGCACGTCCTGTCCGCCCGTCGCCGCCGCGTAGCCGTTGTCGACCACGATCAGAACATTGTCGCTCTTGTTGAAGACGGCATTGCCGACGCTCGACGCCAGCCCGTTGTGCCAGAAGCCGCCGTCGCCGACGAGCGCGATGGCGCGCTTGCTCGCCGCCACGTTGAGCGCGGCCGCGCCCGCGCCGCCCAACCCGTACCCCATCGTCGAATTGCCGAGGTTGAACGGCGGCAGGACCGAGAACAGGTGACAACCTATGTCGCAGCTCACATGATGGGGCCCGAGCTCGCGCTCGACGAGCTTCATGGCGGCGAAGATCGGCCGTTCCGGACAGCCGGTACAAAACGATGGCGGCCGGCCGTGCACCTTTCCCGCCACCGCCTGTTGCGCCTTTGCCAGGCGATCGGATTGCAACGACGAAGCGATCGACGTGCCGCCGTCGGCGAGCAAATCACCGCGATAGGCCGCGATGAATTTCCGCACGCCGTCCTTCATGACGGCGCCGGTA
>VAZL01000890.1:0-200 GCA_005883445.1 Alphaproteobacteria bacterium
AGCTTATGCAGATCGACACCACGGCCTCAGAGAACCGGCCGGGATTTCGCGCACTCGGAATTTCTCCGCGATCGCTTGAAGAAGAACTCGAAGGAATGCTCAAGCATAGCAAAACTCAAACGCAAAAGACGCTCATACCAGGTAGAGACTGAGGAGGCTTCGTTACCGTGATCACGCCGGTGGTCCTACCCTGGCCGTTG
>VAZL01000890.1:312-2105 GCA_005883445.1 Alphaproteobacteria bacterium
GTGTACGCACCGGCATCTGGGAACACACGACTTTCCGTCTGGATCCGATCCGGCGGCTGCGCAGGACAGGGCTTGCCGCTATGGTGACAATTTACGGTGCCCGCAGCACGGCCGAGCCCATGATAGCTCGCATTCGACGAATGCATGAGATGGTTGCAGGCACGACAGTGTCAGGCGAAGCCTATCGTGCCAATGACTCCGAGCTCCTGAACTGGGTTCAGGGCACGGCCGCATACGGCTTTCTTCAGGCTTATCACATGTATGTGCAGCCGCTCTCTTCGTCGGAGCGCGACCGCTATTATGCCGAGGGTGTTCCGGCCGCGAGTCTCTACGGGGCCACGGGCGCACCGACATCTGAAGTCGAGCTTGAAATGTTGTTCCATGCAATGGCCGGCCGGCTGGAGCGCTCGGACATTGTACTTGAGTTTCTCACCATCATGCGCTCGGCGCCGATTCTGCCGCTTCTGCTGAGGCCCGCGCAGGACCTGCTGGTACGGGCCGGCGTTGATCTGACGCCTGATTGGGTGCGGACGATCTTGGGCCTCAACGGACACGGCTTGCATCCTTGGGAAGCCGAAGTTATCCGGCAGGCAGGAGCTTTCGCAGACCGCCTCGTTCTGGCATCCAACCCAGCCGTTCAGGCTTGTGGGCGGATGCGCCTTCCGGCCAATTACTTGTATGTCCACCGTAGCGCAGTCGCGTGAACACCGGTCCGTTTCAGCAAGGTGACGTGAAAGAGGAAACCGAATGTTGGAAATGACGAATGAAAACTTTGCAAGACTGCTCAGGGGTCTAACCACCGCCGTGGGCAATAGAAGGAACCGTATACTCTTGTATCAGTTTCTTGCGGCAGAGATCAGGGCTTTGCACCTTTCATATGGGGTCGGCGACGGAGAGTCCTACAAAAGAGCCCTGACGTTCCTGGAAAATTGTGAGCGATTTACGCTGCGCAGCTTGGTCCGCAGGTCGACCAAACACCATGCTGAGGTGACTGTTGATCATGCGAAGAGGGTTTTCTCGCGTGCTTTAAAAAAGCTCGATACCTCGCAAGGGCATGACCCGACTCTCCGAGCCATGATAGTGCATTTGTTGAAACAGGAGCCATTGCAGACAAATAGTCAGCCATCTGGCAACGCTTGAAGCTGCCGGGTGACCGGTGGAATGGGATTGAATTCATTCGATCACCTCGTCGGCGAGCGCGAGCAGCGTTGGCGGCACGGTGAGGCCCAGCCCCTTTGCGGTCTTGAGGTTGATCACAAACTCCAACTTGGTGGGTTGCAGGACCGGCAGATCGGCGGGCTTTGCACCCTTGAGAATCCTTCCGACATAGATGCCAGTTTGTAGAAATGCGTTGGACAGATTGGCGCCATAACTCATTAATCCGCCCGCCGCGACGTACTGGCTTAGTGGATACATTGTGGGCACGCCATAGCGGGCGGCTAACGTGACAATTTGATCCCGGCGACTAATCAGAAAACCATCAGCGGTAACGACCAGAGCTCCGATCTGACGCTCGGCGAATGTTGCAAAACTGCTATCAATCTCTCGCTCGTTGCTGCCGGCGAGGACAACGAGCTTTGGACCGAGGATTCGTGCCGCTGCTTCCAGGTCTTTCGCTTGATGCTCTGCATTCGGATTGCTCAGATTCGCGAGCACCCCAATTACAGTGGCCTTGGGTGCGAGCTCATGCAAAAGTTCCAGATTCTTTGTGCCCAAGAGGGCGAACATGGGAGCAATGCCCGTGACGTTGCCTGTCGGTCGATTAATGCTCGATACCAGACCCGCTCCAATCG
>VAZL01000894.1 GCA_005883445.1 Alphaproteobacteria bacterium
CGCAAGATCCTTCGCTAAAGCGCCCTGTCCTGGTGCTCATGCGGGCGCGAACCCCTAAACTAATCGCTTAATCTTTGGCCTTAACGCCGATATTGTGTGCAGGCGCCTCACGGGGGGACGAATCCATGAAAATGGTCATCGCCATCATCAAGCCGTTCAAGCTCGAGGACGTGCGCGATGCGTTGGTCGCGATCGGCGTGCACGGGATGACAGCGAGCGAGGTCAAGGGCTATGGCCGCCAGAAAGGCCACACCGAAATCTACCGCGGCGCCGAATACGTCGTGAACTTTTTGCCCAAGATTCGCATCGAGGTGGCGGTGCCGTCCGATCGCGTGGGCGCCACCGTCGAAGCCATCATTGCATCCGCCAAGACCGGGCAGATCGGTGACGGCAAGATCTTCGTCACCGCGATCGATCAAGCCGTACGCATCAGGACCGGCGAGACCGACGTAGACGCGTTGTAGGCGCCTGAACGATTCAGAGGGACAGCATGACGAGAGACAGCGGTCGCATGGCGTGCGGAATTGCCGCCACGCTGAGCTTGGTCTTCGCCGCCGCGCCGGCACTGGCGCAGGAGATGACATCGAAGATCGACGGGGGCGACACCGCCTGGATGATCGCGGCGACCGCGCTCGTGCTGATGATGACCATCCCAGGGCTGGCGCTGTTCTATTGCGGAATGGTGCGCAAGAAGAACGTGCTCGCAACCATGGCGCAGAGCGTCGCCTGCACCGCCCTGTGCTCGCTTCTGTGGTTCGCCGTCGGCTACAGCTTGAGTTTTGCCGGTGATGCGCCCTGGCTCGGAACATTCGAGCGGGTGTTTTTGCGCGGCATCGGCATGGAGGCGACAAGCGTATTTGCGCCGACCATTCCGGAGCTCTTGTATGTGGTTTATCAGATGACGTTTGCGATCATCACGGTTGCGCTGATCGCGGGCGCGGTCGCAGACCGCATGCGGTTTTCCGCGTTCTTGTGGTTCGTCGCGGGGTGGCTGCTCTTCGTCTACGTGCCGATCGCGCATTGGGTGTGGGGTGGCGGCTTTCTCGCCAGTGCCGGCGTTCTCGATTTCGCCGGCGGCACGGTCGTCCACCTCAACGCGGGGGTTGCAGGTCTGGTCGCGGCGTATGTGCTCGGCAAACGCCACGGTTACGGCACCGACAATTTCGCCCCCCATGACCTGTCGTTGGCGGTGATCGGCACGGGCCTGCTCTGGGTCGGCTGGATCGGCTTCAACGGCGGCTCGGCGCTCGGCGCCAACGCGCGCGCCGCCTTTGCAATCACGGCCACGCATCTGGCGGCCTCAACCGGCGCGCTGACCTGGATGTTCCTGGAATGGTCGACGCGCGGAAAACCATCGGTGCTCGGCATGATCACGGGCGCCATCGCCGGTCTCGGCGCCATCACGCCGGCATCGGGCTTCGTGCTGCCCTGGCATGGCGTCGTCATCGGCCTCATCGCCGGCGCAATTTGCTTCTGGGCCTGCACGTCGCTGAAGCTGCGGCTCGGCTATGACGATTCGCTCGACGTGTTCGGCGTCCACGGCATCGGCGGCGCGACCGGCACGTTGCTCACGGGCGTGTTCGCGGTGGCGGCGCTGTCCGCCAGCCCGGACGCGCCGCAGGGGTCCCCGGGACTGTTCGAGGGCAATGCCAGGCAGGTGCTGATCCAGCTCTACGCCGTTGTCGCGGTCCTCATCTGGTCCGGCGTGTTGACCTACGTTCTCCTCAAGGTGATCGGATTGCTCGTCCCGTTGCGGGTGAGCGAGCCGCACGAGATCGAAGGCCCCACCGTCCGCGTCCGCCCGAGTAGTTCGCGGGTGGCGCATGGCCGCGTTCGACGTGCGCGCTGGAAATCCCCTGAGGCGATCGGGGCATCGATGCTCAGGGGGCATTCGATCCCTTCGCACCTCCTGATTAAAAATTGAGCAGGCTTGGGCGGGGTTTGTGCGGCGCTTGACAAAAGGTCGCAGGCAGGTTGCGGCCGCTCCGCAAATGTTTTTTGTTTCCAGGCGCTTACGGCCGATGGAGCGAACTGGCACGGCGCTTGATTGGTGGCAGCGGCATTGCTCGGCGAAGCGAGGTTTTCTCGCGAAAGCGCGCAAGCGAGACTGTCGACAACCCTGCTCCCGCAGGGAGGGCCCAAGCGGGGGGCCGAACCCATGAAAATCGTCATGGCCATCATCAAGCCCTTCAAGCTCGACGAGGTCCGCGACGCGCTGACCGGGATCGGCGTGCACGGGATGACCGTGACCGAGGTCAAGGGCTACGGGCGCCAGAAGGGCCATACGGAAATTTATCGCGGCGCCGAATATGCAGTGAGCTTCTTGCCGAAAATCAAGATCGAAGTGGCGGTCGCTGCCGACGAGGTCGACAGGACGATCGACGCCATCTGCGCAGCCGCCAAGACCGGTCAAATCGGGGACGGAAAAATCTTCGTCCTCGCCATCGACGCCGCCGTGCGCATCCGCACCGGCGAGACCGACGCCGCAGCGCTCTGAGATCCCGCACCCACACGTCGAGCGACAGGAGTTAGACCCATGACGTTCAAGAAGCCAACCGGTGCGCATACGCCGAGGAGGCCGCGGCTGCGCCGGTCGCGGACTCGGCGCCGCTCGCCTGCGCCGGCAACCCCGATCCGAGATTTGCCGTGCTCGAAAACTGCGCGCCCAACTCCGGCGACACCGCTTGGATGCTCACCTCGGTGGCGCTAGTCCTGATGATGACGATTCCGGGGCTGGGCCTGTTCTACGGCGGCATGGTGCGCAAGAAGAACGTGGGCGACACCGTGATGACGAGTTTCGCCGTCACCTGTCTCATCAGCATTCTCTGGCTGGTCTGCACCTATAGCCTGGCATTCCGCGCAGGCACCCCGTTCATTGGAGGCATCGACCGCGCCTTCCTGCAAGGCATCGTGAGCGACATCTCCAAGGGGATCGGCAATCCCAATCCGTTGGCGCCGACCATCCCGGAGACCGTGTATCTGTGCTTCCAGTTGACCTTCGCCATCATCACGCCGGCGCTGATCGCGGGCGCGTTCGCCGAGCGCATGAAATTCTCGGCGATGCTGTGGTTCGTCGGCCTGTGGGCGATCTTCGTCTATTCGCCGATCGCGCACTGGGTTTGGGGGCCGGACGGGTTCCTCGCCTCCGGAAATCCAGACGCATGGGTCAAGGTTCTCGACTTCGCCGGCGGCACGGTCGTGCACATCAATTCCGGCGTGGCGGGGCTGATGGCGTGCCTCGTCCTCGGCAAGCGCAAGGACACCGGCCCGAACCACAACATGGTGCTCACCTTCATCGGCGCGTCGCTGCTGTGGGTCGGCTGGTTCGGCTTCAACGCCGGCTCGGCCGTGAGCGCGGGCATGCAGGCCGGCATGGCCATGCTGGTGACGCACATGGCCACGGCGACAGCCGCATTCACCTGGATGCTCGTCGAATGGATGATGCGGGGCAAGCCGACCGTCGTCGGCATCTGCACCGGCGCCGTTGCCGGCCTCGTCGCCATTACCCCGGCCTCGGGCTTCGTCGGCCCGATGGGCTCGCTGGGCATCGGCATCGCCGCCGGCATGTTCTGCTACTGGGGCTGCACCGGCTTGAAGCACATGCTGGGCTACGATGACGCGCTCGACGCCTTCGGCGTGCACGCCGTCGGCGGCATGGTCGGCGCGTTGCTCACCGGCGTGTTCGCGGTCGAGCAATACGGCGGTACGGCCGGGCTGATCGACGGCAACGCGATGCAGGTCATCAACCAGATCGAAGGCATCGTCATCGTCTTCGTCTACGACGCCGTCGTGTCGCTGATCATCCTCAAGGTCGTCGACATCTTCATCGGACTGCGTGTCACCGACGAGGTGGAGCGCGAGGGTCTCGATCTCGCGCTGCACGGCGAGACCGTTCATTGACGAGATACGGTTAGGGCGGAGACCCGGCACCGCCCTTGCCGTCGGGGGGTCCCAGCGCAAGCTGGGGCCCCTCACTTTTTGGCGCTTCAACGCCGCCACGCCGCGACCGATGGTTCGCGCCATAACCGCACGAAGCCCTGAAGTCGTTGCGCGGCGGGGGTTTCTTAGATCCGCCCGTGGTGCGAGTTAACTTC
>VAZL01000041.1 GCA_005883445.1 Alphaproteobacteria bacterium
GGGGAAATCGTCCCGCCGCTTCAAGTTTGGGATGCGACGCAAAACGGCACCGTCGAGTGCGGCCACACGCTCACCTCGTTCAATATCGGCAAGAACCCCGCGGTCGCGTTCGATTCCGGGCTCGCGTTCGGCCTCAACACGCGCCAACAGCAGGCCTGGATGAATTACGGCGGAGGGCTGGAGCTCATCCGCGCGTTGTTCAAGAAGGACGGAATCTTTCCCATTCCCTGCGGCAATGTAGGCGTGCAGATGGGTGGCTTCTATCGCAAGGAGATCAACTCCGTCGACGACCTCAAAGGGCTCAAGTTCCGCATCGGCGGGCTAGGCGGCGTGATCCTGGCGAAGCTCGGCGTTGTGCCGCTGCAAATTCCCACAGCCGACATTTATCCATCGCTCGAACGCGGCGCGATCGATGCCGCCGAGTGGATCGGTCCTTACGATGACGAGAAGCTCGGGCTGCACAAGGTCGCCAGGTACTACTACTATCCCGGCTGGTGGGAAGGCAGCGCTCAGGTCACGCTGCTCGTCAATCTCCAGCATTGGGAGGCTCTGCCCGAGTCCTATCGAGTCGCGCTCGAGGCGGCATGCGCCGAGGCGACCGTTTTGATGATGGCTAAGTACGACACCAGAAACCCCGAGGCGTTGCGCCGGCTGGTGGCCGCCGGCGTCCAGCTGCGGCAATTTCCTCGTCCGGTTTTGGACGCATGTTACAAAGCCGCGTTCGAGACCTACGACGAGCTCGCCGCCAAAAACCCGGACTTCAAACTGATTTACGAGTCGTGGCAGAAGTTCCTGGCCGACTCCAATCTTTGGTTCCGGATCGCCGAGAACACGCTCGACAACTATCGCTTTGCCATGTCGGCACAGCCGCGGTAGCGGCACTACAGCCGCCGCGCGACAGACCGCGAGTTTGCGGCGGTCGCGTTGGCTTTGCACGAGAGCGAGCATGACGCAAGGGATCGGAGCCAGGATCCAGCGCAAGGAGGACGCCCGCCATCTGCACGGCCGGGGTAATTTCGTGTCGGACATGATCCTCCCCGGGCAGAGCGAGGTTGCCTTTCTGCGCAGCCCGATCGCGCATGGCCGCATCCGGCGCATCGTCAAACCGTCCGGCGCGGAAAACCAAGTTTTCATCCGTGCCGATCTGGGCGATGTCGCAGCAATCGTCGCACCGGCGACTGTGCCGGGCTACAAATTGTCGGAATGGCACCCACTCGCGCACGAGAAGGTTCGCTTCGTGGGCGAAGCGATCGCCATGTGCGTCGCTCCGACTCGGGCGGAGGCCGAGGACCTCAGCGAGCAGATCGAGGTCGAATTCGACGAGCTGCCGGTCCTCGTCGATACACAGGCAGCGAGGATGGAGTCGACGGTCCGCGTCCACGAGCAGTGGAACGACAACGTCTTTCTCACGCTCAACTACGAGAGCGGCTTCGAGGCAAAGGCCAAGGGCGCGCCGGTCGTGATCCGGCGCGAGATCGCGCTTGCGCGCCAGGCCATGGTGCCGATGGAAGGCAAGGCCGTGCTCGCGCGCTGGGACGATCGCACCGACCAACTGCTCGTTTATGCCTCGACCCAGGTCCCGCACATCATCCGGATCGGCTTGGCGCAGTTTCTCGGCATCGACCAGGGGCAGGTGCGCGTGATCTCGCCGGATGTCGGCGGCGGCTTCGGCTACAAATGCATTCTGCAACCGGAAGAGCTCTGCGTGGCGTGGCTGGCGCTGAAATTCCGGCAGCCGTTCCGCTACGTCGAAGATCGCCGCGAGCATCTGGTGGTCGGCGCCAACTCGCGACAACATCAATACCGGCTGACTGCCCATGCCGACGAACGCGGCAGGTTGTTGGCGCTCGATGCGGACATCACGATCGACGGCGGTGCGTACTCGGCCTGGCCGTTCACCGTGGCGTTGGAACCGGGTCAGGCGACTGGCAACCTGCCGGGGCCTTACGATTTCCGCGGCTACCGCTGCCGCACCCATTGCGTGGCCACGAACAAGCCCGGCTTCCTGCCCTATCGCGGCGTGGCCCGAACCGGCGTCTGCTTCGCCTTGGAGCTAGTGATCGACGCGATCGCGCGCGCGGTCGGTCGCGAGCCGTGGGAGGTCCGTCACGACAATCTCGTCTCGGCCGCCGACATGCCCTACGACAATGTAGCGCGCAAACACTACGACAGCGGCGACTACCGCAAGGCGCTCATCCTCGCGCGCGAAAAGATCGACCTGGACGCGTGGCGCGAGCGGCAGCGGCGCGGAGAGCGCGATGGCCGACTGATCGGCATCGGGTTTGCCTCGTATTGCGAGCAGACCGCGCACGGCACCAGCGTGTTCTCGGGCTGGGGCTTGCCGATCATTCCCGGCTACGACCAGGCGACGGTGCGAGTGACCCCGGATGGCGGGCTCGAAGTCCGCGCCGGCGTCCACTCGCATGGCCAGGGCATGGAGACGACGCTCGCTCAGATCGCGCACGAGGTCACCGGGATCGAGCTCGCCAACATTCGGGTCCTGCTCGGCGATACCGGCACCACGCCCTACTCCACCGGCACTTATGCCTCGCGCAGCATCGTCATGGCGGGTGGCGCGGTCGCCAATGCATGCAAGGCGCTCATTCCGCGCTTCCTCGCGATCGGTGCCCATCTCATGCAGGCTGCCGTCGCCACGATGAAATATGAAAACGGGCAAATCATGGGGCCGCGAAAATCGGTCTCACTGCGCGACGTCGCCGAAGCCTGGTATCTGCGGCCGCAGGAGCTGCCGCCCGATGTCGACCTCGGCGGGCTCGAGGCCACCGTCGGCTTTCGCCCCAAACGCGACACCGGTGCGTTCAGCTATGCCTCGCATGCCGCGGTCGTGGCCGTCGACACCGAAGTCGGCGCGGTCGAGATTCTCGATTACGTCATCGTCGAGGATTGCGGCACGCTGGTGAATCCGATGGTGGTCGAAGGCCAAACGCTCGGAGGAGCGGCCCAGGGCATCGGCACAGCACTCTACGAGGAGAGCCCGTTCGACCCGAATGGACAGCCGCTTGCCTCGACCTTTGCCGACTATCTCCTGCCCGGGCCTACCGAGATTCCCGCCATTCGCATCCATCATATGCAGACGCCGTCGCCCTACACCGAGTTCGGCATCAAGGGCATGGGAGAAGGCGGTGCGATCGCCCCGCCTGCGGTGATCTTCAACGCGGTCAACGATGCATTGCGATCGCTGGGCGTGGAACTGACCGAGACGCCGCTCACCCCGCGCCGGCTGCTCGAGGCGATCGACCGCGCCAAGTCGTCGACCCAGCCCCGAGTAAAAAACTCATGAAGGCTGCGCGCTTCGACTATCTGCGTCCGGGTGACGTTGGGGAGGCATTGGCCGCACTGGCGAACGCGGAAGGCGCCAAGATTTTGGCGGGCGGTCAGTCGCTGGGACCGATGTTGAATTTGCGGCTCGCGCGCCCTGCCCTACTGGTCGACATCTCGCGGCTTAAGGCGCTGCAGCAACTGGAAGATGCCGGTCGCACGTGGCACATCGGCGCCGGCGTCACTCACGCCCGTCTGGAGGATGCGCGCGGCCGGCTTTCCGGCGGCGAGATGCTGTCCGAGGTGGCGGCGGCCATCGCCTATCGCTCGGTGCGCAACCGCGGCACCATCGGCGGCAGTCTAGCTCACGCCGATCCAGCCGCGGATTGGCCGCTCGCGCTTGCCGCGCTCGGCGCCTCCGTCAATGTTCGCGGTCCGACCCCGCGCAAGATTTTGGTCGCGCACTTCATCCAAGGAGCCTTCACGACGACGCTCGCGGCAGACGAAATCATCGAATCGATCGACGTCCCCAAGCTGTCGCGGGCCGGACGGTACGGCTTCTACAAATTCTGTCGCAAGACGGGCGAGTTTGCCGAAGCGAGCGCAGCCGCCGTCCTTGATCCCGAAACCGGCGTCGCGAGCATCTTTCTCGGTGCGCTGCGCGGAATACCGCAGCCGCTCACGTCATTGGCGCAGCAGGTGGCAAGAGAGGGGAAGATCGCCGCCTCAACGGAAGCCGTGAGCCAGGCGCTCGCGCAATCGGTTAGCGGGCTCGATGCGGTCGAGCACAGCATGGCGACGGCTGTCGTGACGCGCGCCCTGATGCAGGTGCTCGCGCCGTGACGCCAATCGCGCTGAGCGTGAACGGGCGGAAGGTCCAGGCGCTGGTCGAGCCGCGCACCCATCTGGCCGATTTCCTGCGCGAGCATTGCCGCCTGACGGGGACCCATCTTGGATGCGAGCACGGCGTATGTGGCGCATGCACCGTGTTGATCGATGATGAGCCTGCTCGCTCCTGCCTCACCTACGCGGTTCAGTGCGATGGCCTTGCGGTGCAAACGATCGAAGGCTTCAACGCCGATCCGATCATGCAAGAGCTGCGCACGGCATTTTCGCGTGAGCATGGCTTGCAATGCGGCTTCTGCACGCCTGGCATGCTGATTGCGGCGCGCGACATCGTGCGGCGGCTTCCGGACGCGGACGCGCGCCGGATCCGGGTCGAGCTGTCCGGCAATCTGTGCCGGTGCACGGGATATCTGGGCATCATCAACGCGGTGGAAAGCGTCATCGCGGCACGTGCATCGAAACCCACGGCCGTCACGTCGCAAGCAGCTGCCCCGCCGCCGGCTCCTCTTCAGGCCTTCGCGCCGACCGGCGAGGTGGCGCGCGCCTCGATGGCCGCGCCGACGCCCGCGCCGGAAGAGGCGCACAAGGGGTGGACGCGATTCGAGGAGAGTTTTGTGGTGGCAAGACCGCCGCAAGCGGTATGGACGATCTTTGCGGACATTCCTGCCGTGGCCGCCTGCCTCGACGGGGTCGAGCTGACCGAGCATGACGCAAGTACCGCGAAGGGAAAGATGACGGTAAGGCTCGGCCCGATCCAGGCCGGCTTTTCCGGCTCCGCCGTGATCGAACGCGACGATCGGGCGCTGCGTGGCACAATTCGCGGCGCGGGCAGCGATAGGGGCACCGGCTCGCGGACGAAGGGTGAAATCCTTTACCGCCTTGCGCCGGAGGCCGCAGGCCAGCAGACGCGCGTCTTCGTGACGGTTGAATACAGCTTGCAAGGTGCGCTCGCCCAATTCTCGCGTTCCGGCCTTGTCCTCGAGCTTGGCCGTCGTTTGGTTGCCGATTTTGCCGCCAATCTCAATGCGCGGCTCGTGGGAGCACAGATGCGCGCAGCGCCACGCACGCCATTCAATGCCGGGCGTTTTCTCTGGTCGTGGTTCATTGATGAACTACGCCGCCGGTTCGGGCGTTAGAAAGATATGATGGTATGCTGATTAGCCGAAAGACCTTTGCCACGATTGCGCAAAGTTCAGCGACCCATTGGCCTTGCGAAAAATCAAAGCTATGCTGAACCATCGCGTTTAGAGGCCGCAGACGATGGCGTGGCAGAGGGTCGCATCCTTCAGCGAAATCGACGTGGATGGCGTGCTGGGCGTAGACGTGAATGGCTCGCCTGTCGCGCTTTACCGGTTATCGAATGAGGTCTTTGCCACTTCCGGAATTTGCACGCATGCGCTGGCATTGTTGAGTGACGGCTTCGTCGAAGACGGCAGGATCGAGTGCCCGTTGCATCAGGGCCAATTCGACGTTCGCTCCGGCAAGGCGCTGTGTGCGCCGGTGACGGAGGATCTGCGCACTTATGCCGTGAAACTAGAAGGCGATGACGTCTTCATCGATATGGAGCGTCCGGCCGCCTCAGCGCCGGCCGTGGCGAACGCGGCCCCGAATTGCAAAGCGGGGGATGGCGTTCGGAACGCCGAGGAAGGCGATCAAGCGGGCACTAGGAAGATTGCCACCATGAATGTCGATCCTGAGCTTTCGCTGACGAAACGTTACGTTTGGCCGGCGGAAGGCCTCACGCGAATCCCCGATTGGGTCTACACCGATCAGACGATCTACGAGCGCGAGATCGAGAGGATTTTCCACGGCCGCACCTGGAACTACGTCGCGCTGGAATGCGAAGTGCCCAAGGTCGGCGATTTCATCCGGTCCAATGTCGGTCCGACGCCCGTGGTGGTCGTGCGTGCTGACGACGGCTCCATCAATGTCGTCGAGAACCGCTGTTCACATCGCGCCGCGGAGTTCTGCCGCGAGCTCAGCGGCAACGTAAAAGAATTCGTCTGCCCCTACCATCAATGGTCCTACGACCTTCAAGGCAATCTCGCCGGCGTTCCATTCCGACGCGGCGTCAACGGAAAGGGCGGCATGCCTGCCGACTTCAACAACGCTCAGCATGGATTGCGTCGGCTCAATGTTACGACTCACCGCGGTGTCGTGTTTGCTTCCTACCTCGACGATATGGAATCGTTTCAGAATTACCTCGGGCCGGAGGTGCTCAATGAGTTCGAGGCGACCTTCGACGGCCGCAAGCCAAGGCTTCTGGGCTACTACCGCCACACGCTGCCCGGCAATTGGAAGCTCTATCACGAGAATCTCAAGGATCCCTATCACGCCACGCTGCTGCACACCTTCCTGGTGACGTTCGGCCTGCTGGTCGCCGGCAACCGCTCGCTCATGCTCGCGGATGCGACCGGCCGGCACGGCGTCATGGCGTCCGCCAAGTCGGAGCGCAAGAGCGTCTCCAGCGATGCCAAGAAGGAAATGCGCGCCTATCGCGACGGCATGACGCTGGCGGAGCCGCGCTTCATGGACTTCGTCGAGGAGTTCGACAGTCCCTGGTCCGTGACGATGGCGACCATCTGGCCGAATCTGATCATTCAACGCGAGATGAATACGCTCGGATTGCGCCAGATCATACCGACCGGTCCGCATGAGTTCATCATGAAGTGGACCATGTTCGGCTTCGAAGGCGACGACGAGGAAATGACCCGCCATCGTCTGCGTCAGGGCAATCTCATGGGCCCGGCCGGCTTCCTCGGCCTCGAGGACAACGAGGCGATCAAGTTCGTCCAGGACGGGATGCAGCACGTTCCGGGCGGCCAGCATCTGGTGAAGCTCGATCCCGCGGTGGCGGCTGGCACCTCCGACAGCTTGATCTCGGAAGCATCGATTCGCGCCATGTACCGGCACTGGCGCGCGGAAATGGGACTCTAGAAGCATGAGTGAACCCGCCGTCACGCGCCATTCCCCGCCCGATGGCGCGCCGCTCGACTCGCAGCTCGCCCAGGCGCTTGACGAGCAGCGGCTGTCGGATTGGACAGAGATGTTCACCGATGATGCGCTTTATGTGATCTTGTCGCGCGAGAATTACGACCGCGGACTGCCGGTCGGGCTGATCTATTGCGAGAACAAGCGGATGATTCACGACCGCGCGTTCGCGCTCATGGAAACCTCGATGTTCGCGCCGCGCTACTTGCGGCACATCATCGCAAACCAGGTTGTGGTGAGCGTGGAGAGCAATGGAACGATCAAGTCGCGCGCGAATTACGTCGTGCTTCAGGTCCTGTTCGACCGCCCCGATGCGACGCTGCATCAGGTCGGCGTCTACTACGACGTGTTCCGTCGCGTGGGTGGCGAGCTCAAGCTCGCCGAACGCCGTTGCGTCTACGACAATCTTCTCGTGCCGAATGCCCTGTGCATTCCGGTGTAGGGTGAGAAGGTTCACCAAAATAGCGCTCGCCGCTGCAATTGTCGTTAGCGCCGTCGCTGCGGCGTCGGCCGCGACCAAGAGCCGTAAGATTGCAGCGCATCGCAGCGTCCCAAGCGCTCAGCCCGCCGTTCCGCGTACCCCTCGGTTTTCCAACCCGGACAGTCCGCAAGCCACAGGCGGCGGCAACCTTGGCTATAACAAAAACATCTATAACTGGTGACGAATCGTATCGCAGCCGGGCATCTCTATGGAACGAACGCTCAGGCGCAAAACGGGCGCCGCCGTCGCGATCGGCGCGGCGTCAAACCGGCAAGCATCCTCACTCCTCGAATACCTGGATCCGGATCGGTTTCGGATGGAACCCCTTGGAGCTCCCCAGCTTGCCGCTACCGGGGTCGCAGCTTGCGGCACACAAACAATTCATTTCCGCGCGCAAATCGATGTGCGGGACGGGGTCGAACAGCTCCTTGTGCTTGGCGAACACCGCCCATATCAGATTGCCCTTCTCGTCGAGTTCCATGTGCTGGCCGATGTTGAGCGGCGCAGGGATATCGAGCGGTATGATCGGATAATTCTGCAGCGCAGTCATGATATTTTCGTAGCAGCCCCACAACGGCAGATCCTCGCGACACGTGATGCCGGCTTCCGGGTATAGCTTATTCCACGGCGGCAGGTGCCTGCGGTTCCAACGGGTCGTGTACGAACATTCGCTGCACATGCCGTATTGGAGATCGTGGGTCCCTTTGAAGGTGTCTTCCACGATGGCCATCATCGGATTGTTCACCTTGGAGAGCAGCAGGTCGCCCGTGCTCAAATAGATCTTGCCCTGGTTTGCCTTGGTCCTCGCCTGATCGAAGCGCTCCTGGAGATTGTCGCGGTTGAACACGACGAAATCCACGATCGACTGGAAGGTAATGCGAACGCGCTGGCCTTTTTTCATCTCCCACGCCGCCCCGCTGTTCACCCTTACGGTTTGGTCATGCAATGCTTTCATTGGCTTGTGTCCTCCATTCGATCTCGCCAAGATGGCACCGGGGCGCCGGAGGACGCAAGCGGGTTGGGAGACTTCGGTCGACGCCTCCACTCCACACTCCGCTATGCTCGAATGGGCGCCATGCGATAGGCCCGTCAGATGACTGATCGATTGGACGGTATCCATGCGCTGATCACCGGCGCTGCAAGTGGCATCGGCACCGCGTGCGCTCGACGCATGGCACGCGATGGCGCGCAACTGTTGCTGGCGGACCTCAATGGCGCCGGCGCGAAAGCGCTAGCTGACGAGCTTGGCCAGGCTTCGGTCCAAGCGGACGTTACCCGCGCTGGCGACATCGAGCGCATGCTCGATCTCGCCTACCAGCGCTGGGGACGCCTCGACGTGTTGTTCAACAACGCCGGCATCGCCGAGATCCGGCCGCTGCTCGAGCTCAGCGAGGACGAATGGGACCGCATGCTGGCGGTCAACCTGCGTGCCGTCTTTTTTGTCTTGCAAGCCGCCGCCAAACGCATGCGTGCGCAGGCGCCGATTGCGGGTTCCGAACTGCGCGGAAAGTTGATCCAAACCGCCTCGATCGCCGCCTACCGAGGCGGCTTGGCGTACATGCCCCACTATGCGGCCAGCAAGGCCGGCGTCGTCAGCGTCACGCGCACCGCCGCGCAGGTGCTGGCGGCCGACAGGATTACGTCGAATTGCATCTGCCCCGGCGCGGTCGACACGCCGATGTGGAAGAAGATCGACGCGCAATGGAGCAAAATCGAGGGCTGGCAAACCGGTGAAGCCTGGAAGCGGCGAACCTCGTTTATCCCCCTCGGCCGGCCCGAAACTGCCGACGACGTGGCTGGCGTCGTGAGCTTTCTCGCCAGCCGCGATTCCGACTACATGACAGGTCAGGCGGTCAACGTCGACGGCGGGCTCGTCATGGGCAATTGAGATGACCCGGCCGACGTCCGGTTCTTCCGTTCGGACGAACGGCCAGCCATTGTGCCGTCGGCGGGCTTTCGTTGCG
>VAZL01000895.1:0-1822 GCA_005883445.1 Alphaproteobacteria bacterium
CGGGTCGATGACGCCGGCCACCAGAATCTGTCCGGACTTCAATGGAAACTTCTCGAAGCAGCGGAATTCATGCGCGTGACGCGGCCCGGCGAAGGGCAAATACAGAGCCCCGACGTTCGCTTGCCCAATGATCGGCAGGATATTCTCGAGCGGTACGTCGCTATCATGGGGACTTTCCGAATTGCCCCAACACACGTGCAGGCGCACACGGTCTGACGGAATGCCTTCGAGCGCACGGTTGATCACCGCAACGACTTGTTCGACGAATTCGAGAAATTTCGAAAGCGGCTCATCTTTGTAGGAAATGTGCCGCTCCAGGGCGAGGTCGGGAGCATCGATCTGCAGCACAAAGCCGGAGCGTACAATGGTTTCATACTCGATCCGCAGTGCGTCGCCGAGCGCCTCGAGGTATTTCAAGCCGCTGTCGTAATACTGGTTCTTGATCGCCGCAGCGACGATGCCAGGCGACGGGGCATTCATGAAGCTTTCAACAAAGACATTCGGATTCTCTTTGAGGACACCCCCGAAGTCACGGCATTCTTTCTCGATCGCTGCCGCATCGATATAGCGCACCTCTCCGATGGTCGTAGGCAGGCCCTCGTTGGGCGACACCCGTGCCGCGCTCGAAGTCTGCTGGATCCACCGCTTCTTGAACTCGGGATAGCGTTCGACATCCGAGCGTGACGGGCGCTGCCAGCTCCCCCCAAGACCGGTGAGCCGTTCCTTGAGATAAAGGAAGAACGAATCATGCTGCTGCTCGCCGTTGTTGCCGATGTCCACGCCGGCTTCCGCTTGGCGCGGCACGATCGCCTTCACCGCCGCAAGACCGGCCGCCGCGATCGTGTCCGCATCGATGCTTTCGCCGCGGGCGCGTCGGACGAAAAGGCCGGTCAAATTTTCGGGCCGCGGCAGGCTGCCGGCGTGCGTCGTCAGAATCCGCTCCGAACTGCGCCGCATAAATGTCCCCGCGCGTCGTGGAGATGGCCCGGCTACTTCAGACGACCCGTCTTTACATAAAATGCGCGCTCGGCCTCTGCGTAAGCATTTAGGTTAGCCTGCATGCGCGAAGGGTCGGTGAGCTTCGGGTCGAAATACACGCCGGCCTTGAGATACTCGGCGACCAGTTCAGGGTCCTTCATCGCGGCGCGTATGGCAGCCCCGAGGTAGGCCTTGCGATCCTCGGGCGCCCCCTTCGGTACGACTGCAAATCGGATGACAAACCACTGGTATTCATTTCCCCCCAGCGCCTCGTTCATCGTCGGTGTATCTTTCAGGAAACTCAGGCGCTCCGAGGCGGCTACTCCAATAGGCCGCACCTTGCCGGCGTCGGCGAGGCCGCGGAACTCGGAGTAGAATCCTTGCGCGATGTCGACGTTTCCCCCTGCCAGGGCATTGATGCCGGCCCCGCCGCCCTGAAACGGTACGCGTAGAACTTTCGCTCCGGTATTCGTTTCGACCTGTTCGATCAGGTAGTCCCACATACTGCCGGGAACCGTAGCGACGCGGAGCGTGCCCGGCTTGTCCTTCGCGGTCTCCACGAGTTGCTTGACCGACATGTCCTTGTAAGGTCCCTCGGTCGGTCCAACCCAGGTCAGCGCATCGGAATTGAGATAGCCGATCGGCTCGAGATCGGTATAGGTCCAGCGATCCTGTGCGCGTAGCATCGCGTCGCCCCACATCAGATTGGCGATGATGCCAACCGTGTATCCGTCGGGCTTGGCTTGGGTGGCGAGATAAGCGTGGCCGACCATGCCGGCACCGCCGGTGCGATTATTGACGATGATCCGATGATCGCTCCACTTCTCGACATACTTGGCGAGCA
>VAZL01000895.1:1992-3233 GCA_005883445.1 Alphaproteobacteria bacterium
GTACCTGGACGTTGAACGAAGATCATAGCGCCGTCGGGCGACATCGCCAACGACTGCCGCAACGACTGCTCGAGCAGCGGAGCCAGCACGAAGGCGATAACGAACGGCGCGAGATCATACTTGAGTTTCGACAGCACGTAACCGGCCACGCCGAATCCGAGCATGACCCACAGATCGAACACATTCTTGTTGGCCGAATAGACGCCGACGATCGAGAGCAGCAGCACGATCGGAAACAGCACGCGATAGGGGATGCGGAGGAACTGCACCCACAGCCCAACCAGCGGCAGGTTCAGCACCAGCAGCAACACATTTCCCACATACATGCTGGCGACGATTCCCCAGAACAGATCGGGTCGCTGAGTAATGAACAGCGGACCCGGCTGGACGCCGTGAATGACCAAGGCGCCGAGCAGCAATGCCGTCACCGCGTTGCTTGGAATGCCGAGCGAAAGCACGGGGATGATGCTGCCCGCAACGGCGGCGTTGTTGGCCGATTCCGGGCCCGCCACGCCTTCGATGGCGCCTTTACCAAAGCCGTCGGGGTGTGCGGATAACCGCTTCTCCAGGGCGTAGGACATGAACGACGCGGTCACCGGCCCGCCCCCGGGGACCAGACCCAAGAGGAATCCCAATCCGCTGCCGCGAAGCATGGGCCGCCACGAGGCCCTCCAGTCCGCCACCGTGGGCCACAAGCCGCGGATGCGCTCGGCGACGAGGGTGCTTTTGACGACCTTCTCGACGTTGTTCAACACCTCCGTCACTCCGAACAGCCCGATGACGACGGCCAGAAGCTCAATGCCGGCGGAAAGATCGACCGACCCGAAGGTGAAGCGCTCGCGGCCGTTGACGACGTCGATGCCGACCGCGGCAGCGAGAAATCCGAGCGCCACCATCAGAGCGCCCTTCACCGGCGAGCCGGTGATCATGAACAGCGTGCAAACGATACCGAGCACCATCAGGGCGAAATTCTCAGGCGGTCCGAAACGAATGGCGACCGTCGCGATCGTCGGCGCAAAGAACGTCATCACGATCACACCGAGCGTGCCGGCGACGAAGGAGCCGATCGCCGCGATACCCAGTGCCGCGCCGGCGCGCCCCTGCTTCGCCATCTGGTGACCGTCGAGACAGGTCACGACCGACGCGGCCTCGCCTGGGATGTTCAGAAGGATTGAGGTCGTCGAGCCGCCATACATAGCGCCGTAAAAGATCGAGGCGAGCATCACCATTCCGCCGACAGG
>VAZL01000896.1:0-1697 GCA_005883445.1 Alphaproteobacteria bacterium
CCCACTCCAAACCATGCCGGCACGCCGTGGCGGCTCTGCATCCAACCGAATACCCAAGGGATCGCTCGCAAATCGGCGAGTTGCCCGCTATTTGAGCGCCGCGCCGGCCGCGAACCGATGCGCAACTTCTCCAGTTCGTTTACGGGCGTCGCCTGTTCGAAATACAGCAGCATTTCAGGATCGTCGGCGATGTGCTCCCGATAGAATGCAAACGCGTCCCGAGACAGCTCTTCCATGGCGTCGTTCCACTGCGTTTCGGAGATTGATTGGGGACCTTCGGGACGCGCCAGGGCCTCCAATGCCGCCGCCAGCATTAACTCCAGGTTCCATTCGGACAGCACGGCATCGGAATATTTCCAGCTCAGCACTTCACCCTGCTCAGTGATGCGCAGGGCCCCGCCAAATGCGCCGGGTGGCTGGGCAACGATGGCTGCATGGGTAGGGCCGCCGCCTCTGCCCACTGTGCCGCCGCGACCGTGAAACAGCTGCAGGCGCACATTACACTCGCGCGCGACCACGTGCAAGTCGCGGTGCGCTTTGTAGATTTCCCACGTGCTGGTCAGCATGCCACCATCTTTGTTCGAATCCGAGTAACCCAGCATGACCTCCTGCCGGCGCTGCCAAGAATCGAGGAGCTGGCTGTACTGGGGTGATGTCCACCATCTCCGGCAGATCGCGGCAGAGTTGCGCAGGTCTTCGATCGATTCGAAAAGCGGCACAGGCATAAGGCCGGGGTCGCCGCGAGCAGGGTCACCCGGAAGTTGGACTCCGGCAAGCTCGGCGAGCCTGACGAAATTGACCAGGTCCTGCTCTGAGCGCACACCGCTAATCACGTACGCCCGGACCGTCTCGGGGGGATACAAGCGCTTGATCTCGGCCACCTCGCGCAGCGTTCCCAGCACGTCTTGCGTCGGCTGCGAGAGATAGTCTTTACCAAGCTTCCCATGGTCCTCCCCAACTTCCTTCACTGCCGTCGCATGCACGCGCGCGTGCTGGCGGATGTCGAGCGTATGCAAATGGAAGCCGAATGTGTCCACCTGTCGCAGAAGCGGATCGAGCAGTAGTTCGGCCGTGCGAGCAGCGCCGTGAGCTGCCAGGCTCTCGCGCATGAATTCGAGATCGGCGGAGAAATTACTCGAATGGGGATACGCCCATTCGTGGCTGGGATGATCGCGACTGTACTGCAAGCGCTGATATATGTAGGCAAGAAATCTTCGATAAAGCTCGCTGGTGGGGAACCGTTGAGGATTGACCTCGACCAGCTGCGCCATTTTCCACTCGTATTCGGCCAATGCGCCTGCCAGCCGTGACGACACCGGTACCTGTCGCGCCGATGCGCTGAGCAGGGTGTACAGTTCGTCCAACCGGCCGAGATAAAACCCGAGAATTCGCTCTCGTGCGAGTACCACGGCGTCGCGCGTGGACGAGACGGCAACATTCGGATTGCCATCACGGTCGCCGCCGATCCAAGACCCGAAACGCAGCATGAGTGGAAGCTCTGCGACTGCCATCTCCACACCGTACGCGACACGAAAATCGCGCGCGATCTGCTCGTATAGGCGCGGCACGCCCTCCGTAAGCGAGATGCGGTAGTAGTCCAGCCCCATCCGCATCTCGTCGGACACGGTTAGCTGGCGGCGCCGAACCTCGTCGGCCTGCCACAGGATGGTGATATAGGCGGCTATCGCGCGTTCGCG
>VAZL01000896.1:1743-2586 GCA_005883445.1 Alphaproteobacteria bacterium
CGGCGCGCAACTTCGGTGGGATGGGCGGTGAAGACGGGCACGACCTCGATTTGACGCATCCACCCCATCGCCGCATCTGCGTCGATTCCAGCCTGTCGCATTCGCATCAGCGTGCCCCGGAACGAATAAGGTTGGGGTGGTCTTGCCGGGTCTAACTGCGCCGCCCGTCGCCGTCGCTTGCGATGGTTCGTCTCGGCCAGATTGGTGAGTTCGAAATAAACTGCAAAGGCCTTCGTGGTCTGGTACGCGTGAATAAGGTCGAGCTTTTCCACAATCTCTTGCGCTCGTTGCATCAGTTCGGTGGCGGATGCGGCCCGCGAGTCTGCGTGTTCTTCCCGCTGCTTGATTAGCAACTCGCGGAGCATCTCTACGGTGGCAAACAGCTCATCACCACCCTGTTCCTTCAGCACGCGGCCAAGCAACGTGCCAAGCGAGCGCACGTCGCGGCGCAGCGGCGCTTCTTTCTGCTGCGCGTCATTCGACGTCAGTTCGGCCAGACGCTCAGCCTGGCTTGCGGGCTTCCAGAGCGGCTCAGGCTCAGTCATAGTCCCAGTAGAATAACAAGGCTGCCATTCCGGCGAACTCCTGTCAGCCGGAATGTAGAGTCTCCTAACGGCTATGATGGGACCCATGAGCGTGATCGACGAAGTCCTCATAGCGAACGACCTCTACGCACGGAAGCACGAACTGCGGCACGTCTCTCCTCGCCCGAAGCGTCATCTGGCCGTTGTCACCTGCATGGACACCAGGTTGGGAAAGCAGACACTAGGATTGGGCACTGGCGACGCTCATATCTTGAGAAACGCGGGTGGCATCGTGACCGAGGATGTCATTCGATCTTTG
>VAZL01000891.1 GCA_005883445.1 Alphaproteobacteria bacterium
TGCCCTCATTCAACACCGCTTTGGCTATGCGGAAGCAGTCCACGCCGACCGGGACCCCGCAGTAGACCGCGATCTGGGTCAGCACCGCGCGGATCTCATTGGGCGTGAGCCCGTTGCGCAGCGCGCCGCGAACATGGGTCTGGAATTCCTCCATTTTCCCGAGCGAGGCTATCATGCCGAGATTGAGGATCGAGCGCTCGCGCGGGCTCAGCGTGTCGTCGCCCCAGGCTTCGCCCCAACAATATTGGGTGATGAAGCGTTGGAAATCGCGGTTGAAGTCGTCGGCGCTCTTGAGCGCGCGATCGACATAGTCTTCGCCGAGCACCTTGCGGCGCATGCTGAGGCCGCGGTCATAGGTGTCCTTGTCCATGGATCATTCCTCCGGTTTGCGCCCGCGGCCGGCAAGCGCCGCGAGCAGGGTTTCGATTGCGGGCTGTGGAAACGCGCCACCGCCCATCGCCGCATAGGCGGCGACGTTGGCACGCGCGGCGTCTTCGAGCGATGACGCTTCTACTCCGAGCAGCGCCGGGCCGGCGAGTTCGTGCATGGCCTCCTGCTGCAAGCGCTCGGCCTCGAGCTCGACCGCTTTGATCTTGGTGCGAAAGAGCTCCGCGCTCGCGCCGGCGACGAGGGTCGGCGGCGACTTGAGCGCCCGCCGCATGGTGCGCAATGGTATCACCGTCGTATTGCGCCAGGGAGCGATCCGCCGTTCGAGCTCCGCAACGTCTGCCTGCGAGAGCGCCCGCTTTTGCGTGGCGTGCCACAACAGAAACAACAGCAGATTGACGTCGACGCCCGCCTGCTCTTGCAGCGCGATGCAGGCGTCGGCGACCTCGGACTGGCGGTAAAACCGCAGCGAGAACCGCCAGAACGGCGATCCCGAGGACGGCGATGGCGTTTCGGACGCACTCATGCGCGCGCACTGAGCGGTGTGACGTTGAGCGATTTCGCGACCTCGTCGGCCTGCGCCAAGAGCGTCGCAGGAAGCGGCACCCCGTTCTTCTCCCGCTCCCTCCGGCGCGCCGCCCGTCCCGTCCCCGGCACGCGAATTTCATCGCTGCCCGGCAGCCGTTGCGACGAGGCAAGCTCGCGAATGTGGCGATCCACTTCGGCCTTGAACACGTCAGGCGGCACGAAGCGCGCGACGTCGAGCGCGATCACGAATTGCCCGACATTGAGCTCGCCGTCGGGCGGCGCGGCAAAATCCCGGATGTCGCGGCCGAAGGCGGCGCCGTTGAGCGGTCCCGCCAACAGTCCGATGACGATCGAGAGCCCGCTGCCCTTGTAGCCGCCCATGGGGAGGTAGGTGCCCTCGTTGATGCGGCGAGGATCCGTGATGGGCGAGCCATCCTCGCGATTCTGCACCCAGCCCTGCGGCATCGGCTTGCCTTCGAGCTCGTAGCTTCTGATCGCGCCGTTCGATGCGAGCGAGGTGGCGAGCCACCGCGATCGGATTGGTGCCGAGTAAGGGCTCGCTGCCGCCCCACGGCGCCATGTGGTTTACGCTCGAGGCCGCGCCGTAGATTCCGACCATGCCGTGCTGGAGCGGGATGGCGGCATAGATCGCGCCGGCGCCGGCGTGATTGGAGCGGCGCGCGCCGACCCAGCCGATGCCGGATGCGCGCGCGAGTTCGACGGCGAGGTTAGCAGCATGAGTCATCACCACATGACCCATGCCCCGGTCGCCGTCGATCAGCGCAGTCGCCGGTCCGCGCTCCAGCACGCGGATGCTCGCGCGCGGGTTCATGGCGCCGCGCTTGAGCGCCCGCACATAGCCCGCGAGGCGAAAGACGCCGTGCGCATCCGAGCCGGTCAGATCCGCCTCCAGCATCGCGCTCGCGACAGTGGCGGCATCGGCGTCGTTGAGTCCGCAGGCGCGCAAGGCATCGAAGAGAAACGCCCGCAACGTGGCGGCGGGAACGCGGCGGATGGCTTGCGCTTCGGTTTTGGTCAGCACGTGCGCCCTCAACACTCCGCCACAGCGATCTCGAGCGGAAAATTGTCGACGCATTCGTGGCCCTCTCCGGTCACGATGAAGGTGTGCCCGAGAAAGATGCCGAACATTCCATCCGCCGTGATCGGATTGGGTTCCGCCATGATGATCATGCCGGGCTTGAGCACCTTGTCGATCTCGTCGGCCTCGGTGCGTTCGGCGAAGACGTGGGGCTTGTCGGTGACGATATCGATGCCGTGCACTTGCGTCGGGCGCGACTGCACCCCGCGCTCGCGGAAGAAACGGCTGGCGAGCCGCATATTGTCGGTCGGATTGCCGGGTTTGATCTCGGCGATGATCTTGCGGTAGCCGGGCAGCGTGATCTCGTCCCAGAACTTGCGCACCATGTCGGTCGGCGGTCCCAGCGTGATCGGCGAGCCGATCTGCGCGGAAAGGCCGTTGTAGCCGGCGGCCAGCTCCATGTTGACGATGTCGCCCTTTTTGAGCTTGCGGTGCGAGGGGCGCGGATTTCCGAACACCATCGCCGGGTCGGCCATCGGCGTCGTTCCGATGATGAGAAAATCGATGTCGCCGCCGCCGTCGAGAATGGCGGCGCCGGCCGCCGCGCGCAGCTCGTACTCCGGGACGCCGGGCTTGGCGCGCTCGACCATCGCCTTCATGGCGCGCTCGCACAGCACGCCGGCCTTGCGCACGCAGCGCAGCTCCTCCTCGCTGTGGACCACAACGAGCTCGTGCAAAAAGCCTCGGGTGAAGACGAGTTCGGCGTCGGGGAGCGATTGGCGCAGCACGTTGTACTGGTTGACCGGGAGATAATCGCTGTGCCGTGCGTCGATCTCGACGAGCCCGATGCGGCCGCGCTCGAGCTTGAGCTCCTTGAGGCGCTCGACCATGACTTCGGCATATTTTCCGCTGCGGCTGTGGCGGACGTCGGACAAAGCGTTGGCACATTCGCGCCGGCACGCCTCGGCGTGAGTGCCGCCCATGGAGAACACCAGCGTCGGCTCGCCGTCGAGCGGCACCACCACGTAGGACGCGATCGCGTGCCACTCCCAATGGCCGGTGAGCCATTGCATGCCGCCGCCGAAGCTCCAATGGCTGGGACCGCCGGGCACGATCACGCAGTCGAGCTTATGCTCGCGCATTTTCTCGCGCAGCGCCCGGTAGCGGCGCTGATATTCCTGCTTGG
>VAZL01000892.1 GCA_005883445.1 Alphaproteobacteria bacterium
CATAAAGCGCACGCAGCGCGTGCAATGGATGCAGCGGTTCATGATGGTCTTGACCAAGACCCCCACGTATTTGTCCTCGACCGCGCGCTTGTTCTCCTTGAATCGGCTGGAATCGACGCCGTAGGCCATGGCCTGATCTTGCAGATCGCATTCCCCACCCTGGTCGCAGATTGGGCAATCGAGCGGGTGGTTGATCAGCAGGAATTCCATCACGCCTTCGCGCGCCTTGCGCACCATGGGCGTCTTGGTGAGGACCTCGGGCGGCTCGCCGTTCGGTCCGGGCCGGCAGTCGCGCACGCCCCAGGCGCAGGAGGCCACCGGCTTCGGCGAGCCCTTAAGCTCGACCAGGCACATGCGGCAGTTGCCTCCGGCGGGACGTCGATCTCTTTGCCGTCGACGATGAGCTTGGTCACCGCTGCTATCCTCTTTCCGTCACGCGCACCGCGCCGATTTCCACAACTGCGCCGCCGGTAGGCTTTCCCAGCCGAAGGCGTGGTCGCTTGGCCCGTGCTGCCGCAAGTGCCGAAGTCGCTCGACCGCCTCCTGCACGGTCGGTCGATGTTCCGCCGGCACCCACCACATCACGAAGTAGCGCTCGTCCATCCGCTCGAACCACTCGTGGCGGCGGCCATAGAAGCGTTTGTGCACCGTCTGCCAAACAAACCGCTCGAGCGCCTCGACGCTGTCCCATACCGACAGGTTGATCGCCATGCGCGGGTCGCTGGCGAACGGGCGGGTCTCGATGGCGCTTCCGCTGTCATCCTCATAGCGCCACACAAATCCCGGGCTGCGCTCGGCCAAGTCGTTCACGAACGCAAGATTATCGATGAATTCCGCCATGCGCGGGTCGCCGACCTCGTAGCGCAACCGGCCGATATTGAGTTGGGCGAGGTGAAGCCCTGCCATAGGCACGTCCTCTCAGTCACTCCGCTGCCACCCGCACCGGTTCGGGATGCGGGTTTGCGCTGTATTCGTCGATGCGACGCTCGATCTCGTGTCGGAAATGGCGCAGCAGGCCCTGCACCGGCCAGGCCGCGCCGTCCCCGAACGCGCAGATGGTATGACCCTCGATCTGGGTCGTGACCTCCATGAGCATGTCAATCTCGCGCTTGTGCGCGCGGCCCTCCGCCATGCGGCTGAGCACCCGCCACATCCATCCCATGCCTTCGCGGCAGGGCGTGCACTGGCCGCAGCTTTCATGCTTGTAGAAGTACGAGATGCGCGCCATGGCGCGGACGATGTCGGTCGATTTGTCCATCACGATCACGGCGGCCGTCCCGAGTGCGGATTTGAATTCCCGGCAGCCGTCGAAATCCATGAGCAAATGCTCGCACTGGTGCGCCGGGATCATCGGCATCGAGGATCCGCCAGGAATGACGGCGAGCAAGTTGTCCCAGCCGCCGCGCACGCCCCCACAATGCCTGTCGAGCAATTCGTGCAACGGCACCCCCATGGCATCCTCGACCGTACAGGGCTTCTCCACGTGGCCGGAAATGCAGAATAGTTTCGTGCCGGTATTGTTCGGCCGCCCGATGCTGGCGAACCAGTGGGCGCCGCGCCGCAAGATGTCAGGCACCACCGCGATCGACTCGACATTGTTGACCGTGGTCGGACAGCCGTAGACGCCGACATTGGCTGGGAACGGCGGTTTGAGCCGCGGCTGGCCCTTTTTGCCCTCGAGGCTTTCCAGGAGCGCCGTCTCCTCGCCGCAGATGTAGGCGCCGGCGCCGTGGTGCACGATGATATCGAAGGAAAAACCGTGGACGTTGTTCTTGCCGATCAGATTGGCCTCGTAGGCTTGGTCCACCGCAGCCTCAAGGCGCTCACGCTCGCGGACGAATTCGCCGCGGATGTAGATGAAGCAGGTGTGTGCCCCCATGGCGAATCCGGCGATGAGACAGCCCTCGACGAGGAGATGCGGATCGTGCCGCATGATCTCGCGATCCTT
>VAZL01000893.1:0-1810 GCA_005883445.1 Alphaproteobacteria bacterium
CACCCGCGCCTATACCGACGCAAGATCTTGCTGCGCGTGTGACCTGTGCAGGCTCCCTGCCTCATAGTTTCCGTTCCAGGTGCCTGTGTGTACCGAAAACTCAGACGCGGACGTAGTGGTGATGCAGTCCACCGAGGAGAGCATGTGAGATGATGCTTCCGGCCCGCTGGACCGGGCGCGAGATAGGCGCATCTTTGTCCAACGATCGGTGTGTTCTCGTTTCATTGTACAACTCAACGACATAACGCCCACAGGACCGAAGAGCGGGAAGTTTTGTATCGCTGGCATCCGTGGTTTGGTCGGCGGGTCCTCGTTCACGAGCTGACTTTCAAGGGAGGCGTACGGATATTTCGGTGCGCCGAGACGGCGCAGGGAGTGGCGCGCTGTGTTGAAGTTCCCGAATGGATGTTTGATCGAGCAACATGCTGCGGCATGGCGTACGCCGAATCGCCGCGGGTGGGTTGCGCTGCTCTGGATCGGCTGAAGGTCCTGATTCTCGAGGCTTCCGACACGGCGGCTGGCGCGGTGTTAGAGGCTCGGCCTCATTCCTTGGCACTGGAAGGAGAGGCCGATGCGACGTTTAAGCCACCCTCATCATCTTCTACAGCCCGATCTGTTTCGACCGGACACCCCGAAACTGGAGTGGCGCCAACTGCCCACGGAGGCGCGCGGGAAAGCGACGCGCCTGATGGCGCGCATGCTGCACGAGCGCCAGCACGTGAGGCCCGACGAGGAGCCGGCAGGGGAGCACGACGATGAGTGACAAGATCAAATCTCATCATCTTGGTCGCAAGGCGATCCTCTACGTTCGGCAGTCCTCGGCGCATCAGGTCATGCACAATCAGGAGAGCCGGATCTTGCAATACGCCATGCGGGACCGGCTCTGCGAGCTTGGCTGGCGCGAGATCGAAATCATCGACGACGATCTCGGCCGCTCGGCGGCCGGTGCCGTTGCACGCGCCGGATTTGACCGGATGGTGGCGGAGGTCTGTCTCGGCAAGGTCGGAGGGGTAGCAGCCCGGGAAGTCTCGCGCTTTGCCCGCAATAGCCGGGACTGGCAGCAACTCATCGAGATGTGTCGGGTGGTCGATACCCTGCTGGTCGATCAGGAGGCGGTCTATGCGCCACGGCAGGGCAATGACCGACTTCTGCTCGGGTTGAAGGGCAGCCTGAACGAGTATGAGCTCGACCTTCTACGTCAGCGTTCGCTCGCCGCGCGCTACGAGAAGGCACGGCGGGGCGAGCTGATCGTGGCGGCACCCATCGGCTATGTAAAAACGGCCGATCAGCGGCTGGAAAAGGACCCGGATCGCCGCGTGCAGGAGGCGATCGGACTGGTGTTCGGGAAGTTCTCAGAACTCGGAAGCGCTCGCCAGACGCTGTTGTGGTTCCTGGAGCAAGAGCTGCAATTGCCGACACGCCGAGCGAATGGCGATCTCGTCTGGAGGCGACCGTCCTATTCAATGATCCACCGGCTTCTAACCCACCCGGCCTATGGGGGCGCCTATGCGTACGGAAGGACCAGCAGTGAGCCGCATTACGACGGACCGCTGCCACGCCGTGGCATTCGGCGCAAGCCGCGCGGCGAATGGCTGGCCTTGCTTACAGGCACCCACGAAGGCTATGTGGACTGGCCGCGTTGGGAGGCGATCCGCAAGATGATAACGAGCAATCAGTTTCGAGCCGAGCAGCCCGGCGCGGCCAAGCGTGGCGCTGCCCTCCTGGCTGGGCTGATCCGATGCCGACGCTGCGGTCGAAGGATGATGGTCTACTATACCGGCTGCAATCACGACGTTCCACGTTACGCATG
>VAZL01000893.1:1862-2378 GCA_005883445.1 Alphaproteobacteria bacterium
AGGCGCACCGGGAGGAGACGCGGCGCTGCGACGAGGTGCTCGAGGCACTCAGACGCGACCTCGAAGCCGCGCGCTATGCCGCCGACAAGGCATTCCGACAATACGACGCCACCGACCCCGCCAATCGTCTGGTGGCGGGAGAATTGGAGCTACGCTGGAATCGCTCTCTCGGGCGCGTCTCTGAACTGGAGAACCGAATTGAACAGCATCTCGGCAAGACCTCGGTGACGGCGCCATCGAGTCCGGAGCAGTTCGCGATGCTGGCAACTGATCTGAAGACGATCTGGGGTGATCCGAGTACTGACATCCGCTTGAAGAAACGCATTGTGCGCGAACTCATTCGCGAAGTGATCGCCGACATTGACGCGCAAGGCGGAGAGATCATCCTTGTCGTTCACTGGATGGGAGGTATTCATACCGAATTACGCATACCGCGCCGCCGGCGAGGACAGCCGCGCAACAGTGCTGCACAGGAAATCGTTCAGTCGGTACGGTTGTTGGCGCGCATCTGCAGCG
>VAZL01000042.1 GCA_005883445.1 Alphaproteobacteria bacterium
GCGACGAATTTCCGCACATTACCGCTAATCCTTACTGGTTTCGCGATCCCGCCCATTCACAGTTCGATGACGCCATCGCCGCACTCGGGGGGCCGCAAGTTGCGTCCAAGGTTCGAATTGCGCACTTCGACACCGGGTACGATCCCGACCATCATGCGCTGCCGAAGCGCTTGCGTGTGGACATCGCGCGCAATTTCGTCGACGGCGGCGATCCCAGCGACGCAACCGACCGGACCAGCGGCTTGCTTGCCAATCTCGGTCACGGCACCGGCACGCTCAGCATTCTCGCCGGCACCGGCCAGCCGGGCCAATCGCTGTTGGGCGGAGCGCCTTTCGCGGAGGTCGTGCCGGTGCGGGTCGCCAACCGGGTCGTGCTTTTCAAGAACAGCGCAATCGCCCAGGCGTTCGACTACGTGCATTTGTTGAATACAACGGGCGCCAATCGAGTCGACGTCATCACCATGAGCATGGGCGGCCTTGCCTCCCAGGCCTGGGCCGAAGCTGTGAATGCCGTTTACGAGCAGGGGGTCTTCATCGTCACCGCTGCGGGTAACAATTTCGGCAATCTACCCACCCGCAATATCGTTTTTCCCGCCCGTTTCGGTCGCGTCGTCGCGGCCTGCGGCGTGATGGCGGACGGAAAGCCCTATGCCGATCTCGAGATTCGATTGATGGCGGGAAACTACGGTCCCGGGCCCAAGATGAAGACCGCCATCGCGGCGCCCACGCCGAATGTGCCGTGGGCACGGTGGGGCTGCAGCGAGATCATCGACTTCGACGGCCAAGGAACCTCGGCCGCGACACCGCAAGTCGCCGCCGCGGCCGCGCTCTGGCTGCAACGCAATCGCGCGGCCGTCGATGCATACCCAAAAGGATGGATGCGCGTGGAAGCGATCCGCAGCGCGTTGTTCGGCAGCGCAAAGGAAAACGCGCAGGAGAGCAAGCGTCTCGGGCGCGGAGAGTTGCGCGCCCACGAGGCGCTCGCGCAGGCACCGTCGGCCGCGTCCGCACTGCAGGAGACCGACGCCGACGACGCCTCGTTCGAGTTCTTGCGTATTCTGACTGGCCGCGGCCTGCAGGCCTCGCCCGAGCCGCAGCAGCAGATGCTGGAGCTCGAGGCTTTGCAGCTCTCCCAGAGCGCGGCGGTCGAAAGCGTCATGCCGGCGGACGCGGCGACCGCCTCGCACGCGGAGGTGCGGCGGCTGGCCGAGGCGCTGATTGCTCACCCGCGCGCATCAAAGTCGCTGCGACAATTCCTTGGCGCCGCGGTGCGCAAAGACGAGGTCAGGGTAACGGTGACGCTGCCGCTCACCGGGAACGCAGTTCAGCGGCTGCAGCTCGAGCGTGCGAAGAGCCCGAAGGTTCCCCAGCCAGCGCACCGGCCGCTGCGCGTCTATGCCTACGACCCTTCGCTTGGCGCGCGCTTGAAAACGCTCGCCATCAACGAGGCAACGCTCGATGTACGCTGGGAAAAGGACCTCCAGCCGGGCCCGATCGGCGAATATATCGAAGTGATCGACGTCGATCCGGCGAGCCAATGCTGCTATGCGCCGGTGGATCTCAATCATCCACACATCCTGACCCGGTCGGGTCTCCCACCGTCGGAAGCCAGCCCGCAGTTTCATCAGCAGATGACGTATGCGGTGGCGATGAAGACGATCCAACATTTCGAGGACGCGCTCGGCCGCGTCGCGTTGTGGGCCCCACGCGAGAAGACGGTGGATGGCGAAAGGCATAACGAATACGTGCAACGGCTTCGAATCTATCCGCACGCCCTGCGCGCCAAGAATGCGTACTACAGCCCAGAGCGTAAGGCTCTCCTGCTCGGCTATTTCACCGCTTCCGGCTCGAATGCGGGAACGTCGCTGCCCGGAGGAGTCGTTTTCACGGCGACGTCCCACGATATCGTGGCCCATGAGACGACACACGCGTTGCTTGACGGCTTGCACCGGCGCTTCCGCGAGGCCACCAATCCCGATGTATTCGCCTTCCATGAAGCTTTCGCCGACATCGTCGCGCTTTTTCAGCATTTCACGCTGCCGGAAGCATTGCGCCACCAAATCGCCGAAACCCGCGGCGACCTCGAGAAGCAAAACCTGTTGGGGCAGCTCGCGGTCCAGTTCGGCGAGGCGACCGGCCGGTATGGCGCGCTGCGCGACTACATCGGCAAGGTCGTAAAGGTGAAGGCCGGTCGCGACGACGAAAGCGCCGGCAACGGTGAAAGCGACGACGCGGAGCCGAGCGTTCCTGCGAAACCGCGGGAGAAGGAAATCTGGGTCCGTCAAGAACCGAAGCGGACCGACTATGACAGCGCAACCGAAGCACATGACCGCGGCGCCGTCTTGGTGGCCGCCGTCTTCGACGCGTTCCTGCAGATTTACAGGCGCCGCACGCTCGATCTTCTGCGGCTCGCGACCGCGGGGAGCGGCATCCTCCCGGCTGGCGCCATATCGACCGATCTCGTCGGTCGATTGGCGCGCGAGGCCAGCAAAGTTGCGGGACAGTTTCTCAATATCTGCATTCGCGCGCTCGACTATTGCCCGCCGGTCGACATCACCTTCGGCGAATATCTGCGCGCGCTCATCACCGCCGATGCCGATCTCGTGCCGGACGACAAGTACGGCTACCGCACCGCCTTCATCGAGGCATTTCGCAACCGTGGCATTTATCCCTGGGACGTCAAGCATCTGTCGCCGGGAAGCCTCCTATGGGAGCCGCCGCCGCTGCCGCTGCAAAAGGCCAATGTAAGGGCGGTCCTCGATCGGATGTCGATCGATTGGGACAAGAACGTCAAACGAGAGGCTGCCTACAAATCTTCGGAAGAGAACGCAAAGATTTTCTGGCATTGGCTGATGGATCCAAAACAGGTGAGCGAGGAGGAAATCGCTGCATTGGGTCTGCTGCGGATCGACAAGCCAAGACCCGACAAGATCGGCGCATGGACCGGAGAGCTTCGCAGGATCGAAATCCACTCGGTGCGTCCGGCGCGGCGGGTCGGTCCTGACGGGAACATCCGCTCCGATTTGATCGTCGAAATCACCCAAAGCTTCCGTCTCTCGGACCCGCCCGGCGGCCGCTTGCGCGGCGGCTGCACCTTGCTCATCGACCTCGCGACGGCCGAGGTTCGCTACATGGTGCGCAAGAAAGTCCAAAGTCCCGACCGTCTCGCCGTACAATTAACGCTCGCTGTCGATGCTCCTGGGGGGCTCCGTTCCAACTACTTCGCGAGCAAACCGGCCGCCGGCGAGCCGTTCGCCGTGATGCATCGCGTGCACGGATAGGAGAGCGCCGTGGCTCGCAAGTCGCAAAAAAATGCCAAAGGCGCCAGGCGCCGCACCAGCGCAAATCCGCAGGGTTCGAGCAGCTATCGCGCGAAGGTCAGAATGTACCGACAAGGCCTGGGCGATTGCTTTCTGATTTCGCTGCCGCGTTCCGATAGTGACCGTCCGTACAAGGTCCTGATCGATTGTGGAGTCATCTTGGGCACCGCGGATGCGTCCACCAAGATGACCGAAGTGGTCGAAAACATTATCGCGGCCACGCAAGGCGAGATCGACCTCTTGCTGGCAACGCACGAGCACTGGGATCATGTTTCCGGTTTTGTGCAGGCCAAGGACGCGTTTGACAAACTCAAGGTCCACGAGGTCTGGCTCGGTTGGACGGAAAATAGAAACGATCCGTTGACCCAGAAACTCAAAGCGCAGCGGGACGCAGCACTCGCTTCGCTGCGCCTCGGGCTCAGTCGTCTGCAGCTCGCGGGGGATGAGCCTGCCGCCGAGGCGGTCGAGCTTGGCGGGCTGCTGGAGTTTTTCGGCGCGGCGAAGGGCGCCTCGACCGAAGACGCCCTCGCCAGCGTCAGAGAAATGTCGTCGAACCTGCGGTTCTGCCTCCCGAGTGATGCTCCGGTAGAGCCCAGCGGCACGGGGGCAAGGTTCTACGTGCTTGGCCCGCCCCATGACGAGAAGTTATTGCGCAAGATCAACCCCTCGGCGCGCGATAAGGAAACCTACGGCCTCGCGGTCGATGGATTCCAATTGTTCATGGCCGGCGCGGGCACCGCGTTGGACAGCAACGATCGCGGTCGGCCCTTCGATGGGCAGTACGAAATCCCGTTTTCGTACGCTAAGGAGATGGCGTTCTTCCAGCAGCAATATTGGACGCCGGCCGATGCGACGGACAACTGGCGACTGATCGACAGCGACTGGCTGGGAGGCTCGACGGAGTTGGCGCTACAGCTCGACAGCCTCACCAACAACACCAGCCTCGTGCTCGCCATCGAGCTCGCGGACGGCGATGTGTTGCTGTTCGCTGCCGACGCCCAGGTCGGGAACTGGCTGTCGTGGCAAGGCCTCGAATGGGAGGTCGGAGGCAAGAAGGTCACCGGGCCCGACCTGCTCAAGCGCACGATCTTCTACAAGGTCGGGCACCACGGCAGTCACAATGCGACCTTGCGGGACAAGGGCCTCGAACAAATGGAGAAGTTGCGCGTCGCGATGATCCCGGTCGACCAGGCGATGGCGAAGAAGAAACACTGGGATCATATGCCCCTCGACGAGCTCGTTGCTGCGCTCAACGAAAAGGCCAAGGGCCTCGTTCTGCGCGTCGACCGGCCGACGCCGACGACACAGGAGCAAGTGGTCGAAGACCGGCTATTTTTCGAGGTCGCGTTCTAGTACGTCGTGGCGATCGACAATTCGATCCTCGCTGCGACCGAACGCCATCCCTGAATGGCCGGGTCGGGCGCACGGCGCCGCGATCGCGCGCCGGGGCCGGCGGGCGAGCTTCGGCCGCGAAATGGGTCTCGACTCTTTGAGCGCGCCCGCCGCGCAAACACTCTTGAACGTCGGGCGCGCGGAGTCGAGCGCGTGCTCGAACCGACATTGTATTTACCGGGCGCTGTGTGAAAGTAAACCAGGCAAAAAGGGACCTCGACCATGCCCAATAATGTGGTCGGAAATACATTCCGCGCCATCGAGCTCGAGCCGCAAGGCACCGCCGAGTTGGAATTTTCCAAGTTCGTCGAAGCGCTCCTCGAAAAACTCCGACGTTTGAAGGACGAGCGGTTCATCTACTATGAGGCTCTGCGCAAGCAAAATACGAAATGGGCAAACGGCTCTCGATGGGTCCTGGCTTTGCTCGGATCAATCGCGTTCCTGTTGACCGGCCTGGCGGCGGCGTTGCGCTTCGCGCCGGAGGGATTCCTTCAGAAGTGGGGTTTGGATGGGTTCGATAAAGGGGTCCTGCTCGCCGTTCTCGCGATCTATGCCGTCATGGGAGCGATAAGCTTTTATGAGAAGGGGACCGACAAAACCACGACCTACTTCCGTCATCTCGGGATCATTCTTGCGATTCGAGATCTCTGGACCAAGGTTCAATTCGAATTCCTCAAAGAGTTGATAGTGCTCAAAGACGCCGCCGACCGGAAGGCCGCAGAGGCTGTTGCGCGCGAGCGCATCCGCGCCCTCGCGGAGGCGTTCTGCAACGACGTGAATAAGATCACAACCGGCGAACTCACCGAGTGGCGGACGGAGTTTCTCGCCTCCCTGTCCGAGCTCGAGGCCGCGGCGAAGAAAGGGACCGACGACGTTACGAAACAAATTCAGGAGACCGTCCGAGCGGCTGAGACCGCTGCAACCGGTGCCAAGGCGGCCGCCGAGAAGGCGGCAGCCGATGCGAGGGCGGCCGCCAAGACCGCAGAGGAGGCCAATAAACCAGGCGCGCTCAATCTTACTTTGTCCGGCGACTTCGACGACGAAGTGCTCATCTCGGTAGACGACATCGAAGTGGCTCGCAGTCGCGGCAAAACAATCGCGCTTGAGCGGGTCGTGCCCGGACTGAGGAAAGTTTCCGCGCACGCGAAAAAGGGCGCGAAGGATGTCGAGACTGCGCTTATGGTCGACATCAAGCCTGGATTGCAGCGGCTTGAGCTGTTCTTGGACTGAGCCAAACGCGTTTCCACGGTTCCATCTCTCGCTCGGAGCGTCCGTCATACGCTTTTCCCGGCGCGGGGCCTGCGCTATGAGGCTCGTGCGCATCGACGCCGGTAGGACTGCTGATGTTCCCCAAGCCGAAGCCCGCGCTCACTCCGAATACTTATGCTTATGAATCGGAACCGCTGGTGAAGCCCACCGGTTTTCGCGAATACGACGTGCGCTGGCTGCTCGAAAAGGAGCTCAACCTGATGGGCGTGCAGGAAGACCGCCTTGGTGTCGGGGCTGATGGCGGCGGGCTGCAACGTCAGCGACATCGGCCTGGCGCTCACCCCGATGGCGTATTTCGCCCAATTCGCTCTCGACGTGCCGTGCGTGGCGATGGTGACTGCTTCCCACAACGACAACGGCTGGACCGGCGTGAAGATGGGCGCCGCTCGGCCGCTCACCTTCGGCCCGGACGAGATCAATCGGCTCAAGGCGATCGTGCTCGAGGCGCGCTTTAACCTGCGCGGCGGCGGCTCCTATACCTTCGTCGAAAACTTGCCGGCCCGTTACATCGCCGATCTCACGGCGCGCCCGAAGCTCAAGCGCCGCCTCAAGGTCGTTTGCGCCTGCGGCAACG
>VAZL01000383.1 GCA_005883445.1 Alphaproteobacteria bacterium
CGTTCGCGAATTGCTGCGCTCCAAGCCGAGACCCGCCGGCTTGGCCGAGCGACGCGAACGGCTCGATGCGATTGGTTCGACCTGTCCTCCTGCCGCCGACGTCAGCCTGGAGGCGGCTGATGCCAACGGCGTTGCGGCCGAATGGTCGCTGGCGCCGGGCAGCGATCCTTCGAGAGTGCTCCTGTTTTTTCACGGCGGCGGGTATTGCTCGGGCTCGATCATGAGTCATCGCGGGATGGTGACCGCGGTCGGGCGCGCGGCCGGCGTGCGTACGCTCGCCGTGGCCTACCGGCTCGCCCCCGAGCACCCGTTCCCTGCGGCGATCGAAGATGCGCGCGCGGCCTATGGCTTCCTGCTCGATCACGGGATCGCGGCGCCGAACATCGCGCTCGGCGGCGACAGCGCGGGTGGCGGGCTCACGCTGGCGCTGATGACAGGCCTGCGCGACGCCGGCAAGCCGCTGCCCGGCTGCGCTTGGCTGGTGTCGCCCTGGGTCGATCTGCAGATGACCGGCGCGAGTCTCGCCGAAAAGGCCGACGTGGATCCGCTGATTTCGAAGTCTTATCTCGAAGAACTGGCGTCGGCCTATCTCGCGGGTGCGGATCCGGCCAATCCGCTCGTCTCGCCGCTTAACGCCGATCTTGCCGGGCTTCCGCCGTTGCTTGTGCAGGTGGGGTCGGCCGAGACGCTGCTCGACGACGCCGTGCGGATCGCGCGGCGGGCCGGGGCTGCCGATGTACGAATCAATTTCGAGGTCTGGCCGCACATGATTCACGCCTGGCATTTGTGACGCCCAGCTGGAAGAGGGCCGCCGCGCGATCGCGTCCGCCGGCGCCTTCATTCGCGCGCGATCGTGAGCTCGGTCAGTGCGCCCCTGCGTTTTCCAGAATTCGCGCGATCTGCGAATAGCCGCGCGTGCGGGCATGTTGCAGCGCCGTGATGCCGTGCCGGTCGGGAAGGGTGACGTCGGCGCCGGCCTCGACCAAGGCATCGACAGTGGCCGTGTGGTTGCGGCCGCCATTTCCGAGCACGACGGCTTCGAGCAAGGCGGTGCGGCCGAAATCGTTGACGTGGTTGAGCGGCGCCTTGGCCGCGATCAGAGCGCGCACGATCTCCACGTGCCCGCGGTGCGCGGCGGCGATCAGTGCAGTGTCGTTATGGGGACCGGTGATGGCGCGCGCGTCGCCGCCGCCCTCGAGCGCGATCCGGAGCATTTCGAGGTCGTTGTTCACGGCCGCGATGGTGATGATGTCGTAGCGTTGGGCATCGAGCGCGTTCGCGCTGGCGCCGAGCCGGAGGAGGGCGCGCGCTGCCGCATATTGGCGCAGAAAGGCGGCGACGTGCAGCGGCGTGCGGCTGTTGGCGTCCTGAATGTTGGGCTTTTCGCCCTCGGCGGTCAGCTGCTCGATCTCGGCGGCGTTGCCGCGCGCGGCGGCATCGTGAAGCCCGGCATAGATGCGCAGCTCCCGCTCGCTCGGCGCGGTTTGCGCAAAGCTTGCGGTGCCGGCGAATTGGGCTGCGCCAACCGCCACGAGGGCAACTAAGCCAAAGCTTCGCGTCATGGCTGCATCGATCGCGGGGTGTCTGCTGGTCAATCGAGCTCTGCGCCCGACGATATCACGACCGCTCCCCGGTCCTGCGTTCCTCGATGTTGCAAAATCCTGCGGCAATCCGAATTTCCTCCCGGCGCCGGAGTCTCCCTAGACTCGAATTCAAGCCCGGCGATTTCAAGCCCGGATTGATCGCTCCATCGGGCTTGTCCACGATCGGTTGGCCGGACAGCGGGCGTGGGCGATCAGCCCCGTCGCCGTTACCGTGGGCCCAAGTTTGCGAGGAGTCCTGCGCCGCGCGATTGATCTCGGCGAGCGGGTAGAATGTCATCATCCGCTCGACCGGCATTTCGCCTTGCATCAGGAAATCGACCAGGGTGGGGATGAACTCTTGCGGGTGGCTTTCGCCCTGGATCACGCCGCGCACCACCCGGCCGTTCTGGAGGAACGGCATCTCGAACGATACCTCCGTGCCGCTGCGGGCGCTGCCGAGAAGAACGCAGGTGCCGGCCGCCATCAGCGCCTCCACTGCTTCGCGCAAGACCGCAGGCTGCGCGGACGTCTCGAGCGAGAAGCGCACGCCGTCGCCGGTGATCCGGCGGATTTCCGCGACCACGTCGCTGTGCCCTCGGTGATTGATCGCGTGCGTGGCGCCGAGCGCGCGCGCGAGCGCAAGGCGGTCATCGTGCACGTCGATGGCGATGATCGGATCGCAGCCGGCTATCTTGGCCGCCATCAGACCCGATAAACCGACGGCCCCGACACCGAATACGGCGAACGAATCGCCCCCGCTGGGCTGCATCGAGTTGAGCACCGCGCCGGCGCCGGTCTGCCCGCTGCAGGCGAATGGTCCCAACAGCTCGAGCGGCGCGTCCTTCCTGACCTTCACCATGTAGCGTTCGTTGGCGATGGCGTGGGTCGCAAACGAGGATTGCTGGAAGAACGCGCTGTAGACCGGGGTGCCGCCCTTGCGCATGAGCGTGGAGCCGTCGGCGCGCGTGCCGCGCATTTTCAGATCCAACCCCTTCATGCAATGGGACTGCATGTTGCGTCGACAATTCGGGCACACGCCGCACCAAGGAAACGAGATGACGACGTGGTCGCCGGGTGCGAATTTGGTCACGCTGGTGCCGACGGCTTGCACCACGCCCGCGCCTTCGTGGCCGTAAACCGCGGGATAGGGCGTGTTGTAGTAGCCGTCGCGACCGTGCAGGTCGGTCTGGCACATGCCGCTCGCCACGATCCTGACCAGCGCCTCGTCCGGCCGCGGATCGGTCAGTTCGAGCCGATCGATCGTGAAGGCACCGAATTTTTCGCGCACGACGGCGGCGGTGATTTCCATGGCAGCTAGCAGTGGTTGGTCGGTGGCGAAGAGCAGGTAACCAAAGCGGGTAGGGCGGGCGTTTAACGTGCGCCATTGCCACCCATCATTCGCTATTTCGCGAACGGGGCCTCCAGTTCGCCATCTTTGTACTCGGGCGGATAGAGGATGACCTGCTTGTGACCGGTCATGTACTGATCGAGCCCGCTGCCTTGAACGTTCTGAAACTGCACCAGCAGCATGCGTGCCGTCGCCCATTCGCCGAGTTCGTTGAAGCGGACTTCGCCCACGATCGTGTTGAATGCGTTGTTGTGAATGTAGCCTGCGAGCTTGTCGTCGTTGAGGCTGCCGGTCGCCTTGATTGCCTGCTCCAGTACCTGCATCGCGGCATAGGCGAAGGGCGGCTGGTAGAAGCCGAGCGGGTCGGTGCCGGCCTCCTTGGCCTGCGCCTGGTAGGTCTTCAGGAACGCCTCGATGCCGGGGAAATTCATTTTGGCGCTAGGCACATAGAGATGGTAGTTCACGACGCGGTTGAGCTTTTCGCCCAGCTGCTGCATGAGCGACGCGTATTGCATTCCGACCATTGCTCCACCGAACAATTGGGTCTTCAGGCCGATTTCGGTCGCCGCCCGAACGAGGCCGACGGAATCGGGCGGGTAGGACGCAAGCAGAACCACGTCGGGGCTGGTCGCCTGGGTGGCGCGCATGATCGGCGTGTAGTCGACGGTCGCCGGCGGATAGCTGCGGTCGTACACGATTTTGAGATTGTACTTTTTCGCGTTCTCGCGCGCGCCGATCAGCACGTTGTTGGAGAACTCGGCGTCGGCGCCGACCAGGGCCACGGTCTTCGGCTCCGGCGCGAGCGATTTGGCGACCGCGAAGAAGTTGTTCGACAGCACGCCTTTGGAATCAGGACCGAACGCTGCGCTCTGGAAATAGCGCGGATACTTGAACTCCGCATTCGAGCCCAGCGCGAGAAGCACCATGACCAGCTTCTTGCGCTCGATGATGAGCGGCATCGCCGCGACGATGAGGTTCGTCGCGTGGCCCATCAGCAGGTCGACCTTATCGACATCGATCAGCTTCGCGTAGATGCCGGGTACGGTCGCGGCGTTGGTCTGGTCGTCGTAGTAGACGAGCTTGATCGGACGGCCGAGCAGCCCGCCCTTCGCGTTGATCTCCTCGGCCCAGATCTGCTTGGACATCAGATGGGCCTTGCCCGAGGAGGCGAGCCCGCCGGTGAGCGATACGCCAAAGCCGATCTTGATCGGCTCCTGCGCCTGCGCCGAAAAGAACGCGCCGGACAATGTCACCGCCGCCGCCACCAGTAGTGACATTCGCGGCCGTGCTTTCAGCGCGATCTCGATCCTGCACACTTTCATAGCGTCCTCCCCCAGTGCATCAAACGAGCCAACGCACCGTGCGTTCGGTGCCCACGATACTAGCGATTTGCTGAGTGCTCGAAAGCCAAGATGCGAGATGGGACCGTGCCCGCCGTTGCAACGGGCCGCGAACTGTGTGGGCGCCGCACAATCGAACAATACCTTTTGCATTCTCGCCGGCTTGCTCCGCCTTCATCGCGCAGCGGCACCCGATCGCTCTTGAGTTGGGCAAGGTGGGTCTTGAGGCTGGCCTCCAGGCCCGCGATGCGACGAGTACCGGGCATCCCCGTACCATCAGTCATGCGAGCCCGTTGCTGCAACGCCGGGCGCCAAGATCGTGCGGCAACCCTTAAGCCGTGCACGAGGGAAGCAGTTCATAATTCTGATTCAGTAAAAGGCGCAAGAATCTGAGGGACAACGGCCATTGGCAAACCATTCGGCCTGGGTTCGTGCCACCCCTGATAGCGCCAGTGCGGTGTCCCCCCGCCAGTTCAGATGGCCGTCTGCACGACCTTGCGGCTCCCTGGGGCGCGCGCTAGACCCCCTGCATGCCGCGGACCGCGCTTTTTCCCGGGTCGTTCGATCCCGTCACCAACGGCCATCTCGACCTCGTGCGCCAAGCTGCCCGGCTCGCGGACCGGCTCGTGCTCGCGATCGGCACCCATCCCGGCAAGGCGCCCTTGTTCGACGTCGAGGAGCGCCGCGCCATGATCGAGGAGACCTGCGGCGCGCTTGCGCGCGCCAGCGGTTGTGATTTCGCCTGCATCACCTTTGGCGATCTGGTCGTCGCCGCCGCCCAACGTGAGGGCGCGACGCTCATCATCCGCGGGCTGCGCAGCGCGACCGACTTCGATTACGAGATAGAAATGGCGGGCATGAACGCCACCATGGCGCCCGCCGTGCAGACGGTTTTCCTGCCGGCCTCGCCGATCGTCCGCCCGATCAGCGCCACACTGGTCCGGCAGATCGCATCCATGGGTGGCGACGTATCGCCGTTCGTTCCGCCGCCCGTGGCCGTCCGCCTGAAAGCGAAGTTCGCCGGCAAGTCCGGCCGTTGACCCCGGGAGGCTCCATGATCCGCCTGCTTGCATTTTTTGCCGCGCTGATCTGCGCGGCGCCCGCCTTCGCGCAACAACTTCCCCCTGGTGCCGATCCGCAAAACACGCTCCTCATCGACACCAAATACGGTCGCATCGTCATCAAGCTGCGCAACGACATCGCCCCCAAGCACGTCGAGCGCATCAAGCTGCTCGCGCGCGAGAAGTATTACGACAACGTGCCGTTCCACCGCGTCATCGCGGGCTTCATGGCGCAGACCGGCGATGGGGCGCGTGGCGACGGCACCGGCGGCTCGAAATATCCCAATCTGCCCGCCGAATTCTCCAATGTGCCGTTCAAGCGCGGCATCGTCGGCATGGCGCGCGCAAACGATCCAAATTCGGCGAATTCGCAGTTCTTCATCATGTATGCCGACGGCGCCTTCCTCAACGGCAAATATACCGTGGTCGGGGAAGTGCTTTCCGGCATGGAGGTGGTCGACAAGATCAAGAAGGGCGAGCCGGTCGTCGATCCCGACCGAATGACCCGCGTGCAGGTCGCCGCTGACGCCAAATGACGAGGAGGATTGGTGCGCAAAGCCCGAGCGCTGATCGCATTGGGCGCCTTGACGGCGGCCCTGGCCGCGGCTGAGCCGGTGCGCGCGGGCTGCAGCGTCTTGAGCAGGCACCCGTGCTTTCCCACCGTCTGCGGCGTCTTTACCCGCCACCCATGTATTCCCTACGGCGAGTATTGGATTGGGCAAGATCTGCGATTGACCATCGAGAGCGCGGCCGCGGGCGAGCGTCCTGCGAGCGCCGGCGTCGAAGCGGACGCGAGCGACGACCGCAAGCTCGACACGCTACGCGCCATGTTCGACGCGCTGCGCGCCTGCTGGGTTCCTCCCGGGCGGGAGGAGGCCCGCGCCGGCATGCAGATGTCGGTGCGGTTTGCATTCAAGCGCAGCGGCGAGATCATCGCCACGCCGCGCGTGACCTACGTCACCCCGGGCATTCCGCCGGAAACGCGGGAAACATACCTCCATGCCATCACCGCCGCGCTTGGACGCTGCACCCCGCTGCGCTTCACCGAAGGGTTGGGCGGCGCGGTCGCAGGCCGGCCGATCGCCATCCGTTTCGTCGACAACCGCGACCAGCCGTGACCGCCCACGTTCACCTCGTCGGCGGGACGCTCGCGATCGCCTTGGCGGCGACCGTCGCGGTTGCGCAGACCCAAGAGCAGCCGCTCAACACCCTCAATGACGTAATCGCCGCGCTGCGGGCGTGCTGGACGCCGCCGCCCATCGATCAGTCGCGCCCCGGCATGCAGATCACGGTGCAGATGAGCTTCCGCCGCAACGGCGAACTCTTTGGTCACCCGAGGATCACATTCGAATCGGTCGGCGCGTCGGATGACGAACGCTTGGCCTACCGCATTGCCGTGGCCAAGATGCTCAAACGCTGCGCACCCTTGCCGTTCACCGACGCGCTCGGGAACGCAATCGCCGGCCGCCCGTTGACCATGCGGCTCATCGACAATCGAAAACTCAAGCAAGCAGAGAACATCCCATGACGGACGCCGAGAATACGCTGACGCTGGAGACCACCAAGGGCAAGGTCGTCATTCTGATGCGGCCGGACCTCGCCCCCGGCCATGTCGCACGCATCAAGGAACTGGTGCGCGAGCGCTTCTACGATGGCGTCGCGTTTCACCGCGTCATCGAGGGCTTCATGGCGCAGACTGGCTGTCCCCATGGCACCGGCACCGGCGGCTCCGGCAGGAAGCTCAAGGCAGAGTTCAACAAAGAGCCCCACCGCCGCGGCACCGTGTCGATGGCGCGGGCGCAATCCCCGGATTCCGGCGACAGCCAGTTTTTCATCTGTTTCGCAGACGCGCCTTTTCTCAATGGCAAGTATACCGTCTGGGGCGAGGTGACCGAAGGCATGGGAAACGTCGACAAGATCAAGCGGGGCGAGCCGGTTGCCGATCCCGACCGCATCATCTCCGCCAAGATGTCGGCGGATGCGTCGTGATCACTCCACCGGCCTCCACGAAGGCGGGCCGTGGACGGTTTCAGCACTCGAGCTAGATATTTGAGGGGCCGCGGCAAGCGAGCGCTCGGCCGCGGCTGACAAATTCAGAGCAACGCGCCGCGCCGCGGGCGGGGCTCGGCCTCGCACACCCAGGCCTCCTTGGCGAACCATTCATGCTCGCTCCGGCAGATCGGGCAGTAAACGCGAGCGAAAAAGACGGGGGTGGCATCGAAGCTCTTGCGATCGGTGACGAGACCGGTGGGGATGTCGCGTCCGGTCTCCGGACATCTCACCATGACGGCACCCATTGGCCTCTCCTGTCTTGTGTTGTTGCGTCGATCGATACGCCAAGCCTGTGAAAATCATTTGACGCAACCGCGACAAGAGCGTGGGACTCATCCAATTCAGCGAACGCGCCGTTTCGCCGCAGCGGGTAATCCCCATTGAAATTTTGCCGGCTACGGAACCAGCCGAAGACAAAGGCGTTATGAGCTTTCGCGCCGACGGGAAGGCGCGGCACCATCGGTATGAAGCTACGGCCTCGACCCCCAATTCCAAACCCTATAGGTGGCCCCCCATAGACCGCGCTTTGGTTCCATTCTCGCGGCTTTGCCACAGGCGATGACCTGACCTGCATGCGCTTGTATGAAGAGGCATGCGTACCGCGCTGTTCGACTTCGAGCTCCCGCCCGATCGCATTGCGTTGCGTCCTGTTGTGCCGCGGGACGCGGCGCGACTCCTGGTCGTGCGTCCGGGCGGTACGCCGGAACTGGAGGACCGCGGAGTGGCGGATCTTCCCGACTTGCTGCGCCGCGGCGATGCGCTCGTGGTCAATGACACCAAAGTGATTGCAGCAAGGCTCCGCGGCCGGCGCATCGGCCGCGGAGCCTTGGAACCGGCCATCGAGGCGACGCTGCACCAGCGCCTCGACGGCTCGCGCTGGCGTGCGTTCGTGAAACCAGCCAAGCGGCTATCGCCTGGCGACGTGGTGCGCTTCGGGGACGAGGGCAAGGTCTGTTTCCTCGGCCAGCTCGACGCCACCGTCGAGGCCAAGGGCGAGGATGGCGAGGTCACGCTCGCCTTCGCCTTTCACGGACCTGTGCTCGACCAGGCGGTCGACGAGCGCGGCGCCATGCCCCTGCCGCCCTACATCCGACGCGCCCCCGACGAGCGCGATCGAACCGACTATCAAACCATGTTCGCCCAGCTGGAGGGGTCGATCGCCGCACCTACGGCGGGATTGCACTTCACCGATGCGTTGACGTCGCGTCTGGAGGCGCAGGGGATCTCGCTCCACAAGGTGACGCTGCATGTGGGGGCAGGGACGTTCCTCCCGGTCAAGGTCGCCGACACGGCTGCCCATCGCATGCACGCGGAGCGGGGCGGCGTTACCCCGCAAACCGCCGACGCCCTCAACCGGGTCCGCCGCGCGGGCGGTCGCATCGTTGCAGTGGGGTCGACCTCGCTGCGGCTCGTGGAAAGCGCCAGCGGCCACGATGGCGTCATCCGCCCGTTCGAAGGCGAAACCGCCCTGTTTGTTCATGCTGGTGGCGGCGTTCTGCGGGCTCGAGGTGATGAAGCGCGCCTATGCCCATGCGATCGGCGCGGGCTACCGGTTTTACTCCTACGGCGACGCCTGCCTGCTGTTCCGGCCCTAGGGCTGCAGTAAAAGAAAACCAATGCCCGACGCTTTCTCGTTCCGTTTGCTGGCCACCGATGACGCTGCCCGCCGCGGCGAGATCGCGACGCCGCACGGCGCAGTCGCTACCCCGGCCTTCTTGCCGATCGGCACCCAGGCAACGGTGAAAGGCCTCGCGCCCGAGGCGGTGCGTGCAACCGGCGCCGACATCGTGCTTGCCAACACCTATCACCTGATGCTGCGTCCGGGCGCTGAACGCATCGCATCGCTCGGCGGCCTGCACCGCTTCATGAATTGGCCGTGGGCGATTCTCACCGATTCCGGCGGCTTCCAGGTCATGTCGCTGTCGCACCTGCGCAAGATCGAGGACAAAGGCGTGACCTTCCGCTCCCACCTCGACGGCGCCATGGTTGAACTTTCTCCCGAGCGCGCGATCGAGGTCCAGCATCTGCTCGGCTCCGACATCGCCATGCAGCTCGACGAATGCCTGCAGCTGCCGGCATCCCAGGGCGAACTCCAACGCGCCATGCAGCTTTCGCTCGCCTGGGCCGAGCGCAGCAAGCGTGCCTTCGAGCGCACGGGGGGCACCGCGCTATTCGCCATCGTGCAAGGCGGTGACGATCTGCGATTGCGCGCAGAGAGCGCTCGTGTTCTCACCGAGATGGGCTTTCACGGTTATGCCATCGGCGGGCTGGCCGTGGGCGAGCCGCAGCAGGTGATGCTGCGCATCGTCGAGGCCGTGGCCTCCGCGCTCCCCGCCGAGCGGCCGCGCTATCTCATGGGGGTCGGCACACCCGAGGACATCGTCGAGGCGGTGGCACGCGGCATCGACATGTTCGACTGCGTCTTGCCGACGCGCAACGGCCGGCACGGGCTCGCCTTCACCCGCTTCGGGCCGATCAACCTCAAGAACGCGCGCCACGCTGACGACCCGCGCCCGATCGACGAGGCGAGTAGCAGCAGAGCGGCGCGCGACTTTTCGCGCGCCTATCTCCACCACCTCGTCAAAGCCAACGAGATGCTCGGCGCGATCCTGCTGACGACGGTCAACCTCGCCTATTACCAAGCATTGATGGCCGACATGCGCGCGGCGATTGCTGCTGGAACGTTCGCCGACTTCCGCGCGGCCGCGCGCGAAAGCTGGGCGCGCGGCGACGTGTCGTGTTCATAGAACGTGGGACCGGGACCGCAACTTCAAGGGCGCGTTGATGCGTCGCTGGCCCAGCACTCCACAAGGGCCTCGACGCCGCGTCCGGCATGGCCATCACCCTCAAAGTCAATGGGGTGAGCCGACCGGTTCCCGCCGAACCGGACACGCCGTTGCTCTATGTGCTTCGCAACGATCTCGAGCTCAACGGCGCGAAATTCGGTTGCGGGCTGGCGCAATGCGGCGCCTGCACCGTGCTGATCGACGGCAAGGCCGTGCGTTCCTGCGTCACCCCGATCAGCGCGGTGACGACGAGCGAGATCATCACCATCGAAGGATTGGGCTCGCTCGGCAAGCCGCATGCGCTGCAGCAGGCTTTCATCGCGGAGCAGGCGGCGCAGTGCGGTTACTGCACCAACGGCATGATCATGTCGGCGAAGGAGCTGCTCGACCGCAATCCGCGGCCGAGCGAGCCGGACGTGCGCGCGGCGCTTGCCGGCAACCTCTGTCGCTGCGGCACCCACAACCGCATCGTCCGCGCGGTGCTGCGCGCCGCCGAGGCGAACGGGAGGACGTGATCCGTGAACGCTCCCGCTTTCAATCGACGCGAGTTCACCGCCGGCCTCGGTGCGATCGTCGTCGCCTTCTCGCTCGATCCGAGGCTTGCGCGCGGGCAGGAACGGCTACCCGGGAGTCTGCAGGACAATCGCAGGCTCGACGGTTGGATCCGCGTCAATGCCGACGGCACCGCGACCGTTTTCACCGGCAAGGTCGAGCTGGGGCAGGGCATTGTCACCGCGCTCGCGCAGATCGCAGCCGAAGAGCTCGATCTACCGCTGCCCCGCATCAAGATGATCTCCGGCGACACCGGCCAGACACCGAACGAGGGGCAAACCGCCGGTAGCCAATCGATCGAGAACAGCGGTACGGCGTTGCGCATGGCCGCCGCCGAAGTGCGCGCGATCCTGATCGATCTCGCCGCCAAGCGGCTCGGTATCGCGGCGAACCAACTGACGGTCGCCGACGGCACGATTGCGGCGCCGGACGGACGCAAGGTTGGTTACGGCGATCTCAATCCCGATCTCGACCGCGAAGCGAGTGCTAAGGCATCGCCGAAGCCGCCCGCCGCTCACACGATCGTAGGAAAATCTATTCCGCGTTTCGATATTCCGGGCAAAGTCACCGGCGGCGCGGCATTCGTCCAGGACATGCGGCTTCCCGGCATGCTGCATGGTCGCGTGATCCGCCCGCCGCGCTACGGCTCGAAGCTCGACGGCGTCGACGAAGCCGCGGCGAAAGCGATGCCGGGCATCGTTGCCATCGTGCGCGACGGCTCGTTCCTCGGTGTGGTGGCCGAACGCGAAGAGCAGGCGATCGGGGCGCGCGCCGCTTTGCTCAAAAGCGCGAAATGGACCTTGGGGCCAGAGCTGCCGGATCCCGCGCGGCTGTTCGACGTAATCAGGTCGCTGCCGAGCAAGGATGCGACGATCGGCGTCAAAGAGGGTGCCGCGCCCGCAAACGCCCGCACCCTCGAGGCGGTCTACACCAAGCCCTACATGGCTCACGCTTCGATCGGGCCGTCCTGCGCGGTCGCCGAGTTCAAGGACGGCAAGATGACGGTGTGGACGCATTCCCAGGGCGTCTTCCCGCTGCGCGCCGAGCTCGCCAAAGCGCTGAAAATGCCGGCAGCCGCGCTGCGCTGCGTGCATGTGGAGGGCTCGGGCTGTTACGGGCACAACGGCGCCGACGACGTGGCGGTCGATGCGGCGCTCTTGGCCCGCGCGCTGCCCGGCCGGCCGGTGCGCCTGCAATGGATGCGCGACGACGAGTTCGGCTGGGAGCCGTATGGCCCGGCCATGGTGATGCGGGCGAAAGCGGCGCTCGGCGGCGACGGCAAGATTGCCGATTGGGACTACGAGGTGTGGAGCAATACCCATTCGACGCGGCCGCAATCCACCAACGGCACCAACGTGCTCGCCGCTTGGTATCTCGCCGAGCCGCAGAAAATGGGGCCGCCTACGAGTGTGCCGCAGCCTGCCGGCGGCGGGGACCGCAACGCCATCCCGCTCTACGACTTCCCGCGGCAGCGGGTGATGCACCATTTCGTCCAGGACATGCCGATCCGGGTGTCGGCGCTGCGCACGCTCGGCGCCTACGCCAACGTATTCGCGCTCGAATCCTTCATGGACGAGCTGGCGGCGGCGGCCGGCGCGGACCCGGTCGCCTTCCGTCTCGCACATCTGAACGACTCGCGCGCACGGGCGGTGATCGAGGCGGTGGCCAAAAAGGCCGGCTGGACCGCCGGTGAGAAGGGTGACGGCACGCGCGGGCGCGG
>VAZL01000386.1 GCA_005883445.1 Alphaproteobacteria bacterium
TCAGCAGCACACCGTTGTTGGTGTCCTTCTGCCCGATTTGCCAGCGGCGGCCGAGCTCGACGCCGAAGTCCTCGATCGAGGTCCCTTGCAACGATTTCAGGGTCACGACCACGAGCTGGTCGCTGGTCTTGGCTTCGAAGTCTGCAATCTTCTGGGTGAGCGCCGCACGCGTTGGCGGATCGAGGATATTGGCCTCGTCCACCACGCGGCCGTTGAGCGCGGGGAAGACAAGCGCAACCGCCGGGACGGCGGCGAGCCAAAGCAAAGTGCACAAGGACAGCGCCAGGCTTGCGCGCGGGCGTCGCCGACCGTCCCGTCTCTCCGCAAGCGGGAGGGAGCGTGCAGCGAGCGCGGAGCGAGGGCCGGCCTCAGAGGGGCATGCCGCGCTCACGGCGCAACCATCAGAACTTCACCTGCGGCGGCCGGGTCACGTCTTCGGCGACCGTGAACGTCTCCATGGGCTTGTTGTTCCGGTAGAGGGTGGAGGCCCAAATCACGCCGGGGAACGTGCGCAGCTCCGTGTTGTACTGCCGCACCGCTTCGATGTAGTCGCGCCGGGCGACCGCGATGCGGTTCTCCGTGCCTTCGAGCTGCGACTGCAGCGCGAGGAAATTCTGGTTCGACTTCAGATCGGGATAGCGCTCCGACACCGCGAGCAGCCGCCCGAGCGCGCCCGTGAGTTGCGCCTGCGCCTCCTGGAAGCGCTTGAACGCTTCCGGATTGTTGACGATGTCCGGCGGAATCTGCAGCTGGACCTGGGTCGCGCGCGCCCGCGCGTTGGTCACCTCCTCCAGCACCTGCCGTTCCTGGGCGGCGTAGCCCTTCACGGTCTCGACCAGGTTGGGAATGAGATCGGCACGGCGCTGATATTGGTTGAGCACCTGCGACCACTGCGCCTTGGCGCTCTCCTCGTAGCTCGGAATGTTGTTGACGCCGCAGCCCGCGAGCAGCAGGCAAAGAGCTGCGACCGCCGCGGGAATGTGAGCCGCCCGCCATACGCTTGATCTGGTGCTCATGATCGGCCTCCGATATCCCTTCATAGCAGCGCGTCGGCTCCTGCTACAGCCCATTGAAGGCTGAATGAATGAATGCCGCGGGTAAATCCGCCGCACCTTCAAACCATCACACTTGCGCCATCACACTTGCGTGCAAGCCCTCGCCTCGGCGATGACGAGGCATTATAGCGAGGGCGGGGCGAATATCCCTTGGCAGGCGAGCGCGTGAATCTTCAAGTCCTAAAGTATCCGCCCTGGAGCGCTCGATGATAGGCGTGGCGCGCAACGCGCTGCTCGCGCTCCTCGCATGCCTGGCCTGCCTCGGGCCGCTCGCGGCGCAGGCGCCCGCGGTCATCGATGCCGCGCCCGTGACCGCCGCGCGCATCGAGGCGGTCGCGGCGCGTCACGGCATGGTGGTCGCGCAGGAAGGGCGCGCCGCGCGCATCGGCGTCGAGGTGCTCGAGCAAGGCGGCAACGCCGTCGACGCCGCGGTCGCGACCGGCTTCGCGCTGGCGGTGACCTATCCGCGCGCCGGCAATATCGGCGGCGGCGGCTACATGGTGATCCACTTCGCCGGCGGCCAGACCGCCACCGCCATCGACTATCGCGAGACCGCGCCGGCGGCCACCACGCGCGACATCTTCCTCGACGAGCGGGGCGACGCCGATCCGCGCAAATCGCAAGACTCCGCGCTCGCCATCGGCGTCCCGGGCACGGCCGCGGGGCTGGCGCTCGCGCACGCGAAATACGGCTCGGGCAAATTCACGCTCGCCCAACTGATCGCGCCGGCGATCGCGCTGGCGCGCGACGGCATTCCGATCGAGAACGACATCGCGGACTCGCTGCCGCGGTCGCAATCGCGCCTGGCGCGCTGGCCCGCCACGACCAAGATCTTCTTCGCCGACGGCCGTCCGCTCGCCCCGGGCGCGACGTTGCTGCAGCGCGACCTGGCCGACACGTTGACCGCTATCGCCCGCGAGGGGCCGGCTGGATTCTATCGCGGCGCCGTCGCCGACAAGCTCGTCGCCGCCGTCCGCGCGGCGGGCGGCATCATGACGCGCGAGGATCTTAAGAACTACCAGCCGATCGAGCGCACCCCCACCTCCGGCAGCTATCGCGGCTATCGCATCGTCTCGATGCCGCCGTCCTCGTCCGGCGGCGTGGCGCTGGTCGAGATGCTGAACATTCTCGAGGGATACCGTTTGGGCGAGGTCGACGCGGCGACGCGCATCCATCTCATGGTCGAAGCGATGAAGCGCGCCTATTTCGATCGCGCGAAATTTCTCGGCGATCCCGCGAGCGTCACGCCGCCGGCCTATCTCACGTCCAAGCGCTTCGCCGAATCGCTGCGCGCGCGCATCGACCCCGCCCGCGCCACCGCGGCGGCGAGCTTCGGTTCGATTTTTGCGCCGGCGCGCGAGGGCGACAACACCACGCATTTCTCGGTGGTCGATCGCTTCGGCAACGCGGTCGCCAATACCACCACGCTCAACCTCAGCTATGGCCTCGGCCTCGTCGCCGAGGGCACCGGCATCCTACTCAACAACGAGCTCGACGACTTCGCCGCCAAGCCGGGCGCGCCCAATGCCTATGGTCTCGTCGGCGGCGATGCCAACGCGCCGGGACCGGGCAAGCGCCCGCTCTCGTCGATGACGCCGACCATCGTGCTCAAGGACGGCAAGCCGTTTCTCGTCACCGGCTCCCCCGGCGGCAGCCGCATCATCACCACGGTGCTGCAGGTGATCGTCAACGTCATCGACCGCAAGCTGTCGATCGCGGACGCGATCGCCGAGCCGCGCCTCCACCATCAATGGTCGCCCGACGAGGTCATGGTCGAGCGCGGGTTTTCACCCGATCTCGTGGGCGCGCTCAAGGCGCGCGGCCACGAGGTGGTGCAAGGATCGCCGCCGACCTCGGCCAATTCGATTCTGGTGACACCGGCGGGCCTCCTCGGCGCCGCCGACAACCGCACCCGCGGCGCGCTCGCCGCGGGGTATTAGACCGTGAGCGCATAAATTGGGCGCTCAGATCTGGGGCGTTTGCGATCTGGTTCGTGTGCCGAGGTCGCGGCTCCGATCCGCTTCGGCACGTATTCAAGGAGGTCCTCGGTGAATTTGAACAAGTGGGTTCGGCAGATCCACCGCTGGCTGTCCATCGCCTTTACGCTGACCGTCATCGCCAACTTCATCGCCATGGGACTGGGAAGTTCCCCCACTTGGTTGGTCTACTCACCGCTGCTCCCGCTCTTCCTGCTGATGTTTACCGGCCTGTACATGTTCGTATTGCCGTATACGGCCAAGTCGCGCGACGAGCGACACGGCAGCGCATAAGGTGAATGCAATGGCCCAAAGAACTTCCAAGAACACTGCGAAAGTCGCAAAGCAGGTCGCAGCTAACCGGGGTGCTGCAAAACCAACCCTTCTCTCGGGCGGCAACCCTCAGATCACGAATGCTCAAGTGACGGGCGAACGACAACACGCATATGCTGTATATGCGTAGTCTTCAAACTATGTACTGATTAATAAGTTATGATTTACCCGATTGTTCAGCAGGCACGACGTCGAGATCGATCGCGATTCTTTCGTTGTCGCTGCGCACGACGACGAAATCAAGCGTAGCGTCGTTGCTGAGATTGAGCTCCTGATGCGGCACATAAGGTGCAAAATATGCAAAGTCACCTGGGTTGACTTCCGATGCAAACTCGAGCCGTTCTCCCCAGCGAATCTGCCCGCGTCCTTTCACAACATAGACAGCAACCTCGTGGCGCCCATGATGATGGGCTCCAGTCTTCCATCCCGGCTGCAGAGTGACTGCGCCAATCCAAGTTTCTCGCCCTCCGGTACCGGCGAAGTCAAACGCCGTTGCTCGTCCCATTCCCGTCGGTCCTAACATCGCGCTCTGTATTGAGTGAGCGCGCACGACCTTTACGCCGCTGGTTTGCCAATTCACCGTCCCGGCCATCGTCAACCTCCTCCAGGCTTGATCGCAAAGTTGGGCCGTGCACAGACCCTCCATCGATCGAAATGGCCTAGTCTGAATTGCCCGGTTCACGAGCGGGAATTATCATACGCTATGGAGGACACGATGTCCACTATCGCGAACAAAATAGCCAGGCGTGTCGGCGGGGCTGTAAAGGCGAGACGTCAGGAGCTCAAGCTGACCCTGCGGGCGCTCGCCTCACGCAGCAGAATTTCCGCATCGATGATCTCGGACATCGAGCGCGGCGCAAAGTCGCCAACCGTGGCGACTTTGGCTGTCCTTGCCGCCGCCCTTGAGGTCCCGGTCTCGTCTTTGGTGGACATAGCGACGCCCCCGTCGGGACGCATCCGCGTGGTTCGAGATTCCGAGCGACATTCCGTTATCGATCCCGCGACTGGCGCGACGCGTCAAAACCTCGGACCCGCGATTACCGGAAGCAAAGTGGAATTCCTACGCTATATGGTTCCGCCGCGCACCACCGTAGGGCCGTTTACCGCGCGCGCGAAGGGCACGATCGAACACGTTCACGTAGCCGCCGGTGCGCTAGGGGTTGCGGTTGGCGGCGAAACAGTAAAGCTCGCGGCAGGCGACAGTTGCAGCTGTTATGCCGACGCGTCTCATTTCTTTGACAATGCGGACAGCGATGTCGAGGCGCTGGTGTATCTCGTCGTAGAACGGCGCTAGCTGAATGTCTGCGTTGGGGCAGGACCAGTGATTCACTTCAGCGAGGCGCTTTGGGCGACCTCGGCCCACTTGGCGATTTCGCTCCTGAGAAAGGCGCCGAGCTTGTCCGGCGAGCCGCCGACGAAGCGATAACCGAGCGTGACGCCTTT
>VAZL01000384.1 GCA_005883445.1 Alphaproteobacteria bacterium
GGTTCTCGACCTCTACGATCGCCGTTTTCGCGACCTGAATTCGCCGTTGGCACAACTGCAGCCCGACTTCCATATCGACATCCAGAATGCCGCGTCGATGCTCTTCCGGCTGGAGCGCCATGACGTAGGCGTCGGCGATCGCTGGATCGAGCTTGCCGACAAGGCCGAAAAGCGGATCGGCGATTGCCGATCGCCGTTCACGCTGCCGCATTGGCTGATGGCGCTGGCCGCGACCGGCCGCGACGAGGCGGCGCAG
>VAZL01000385.1 GCA_005883445.1 Alphaproteobacteria bacterium
CGGCCTCAAATCTCCACCAGCCTGTTCGGCAGCTCGTCGCGGTTGAGCGCGCCGGGCGGGAAGTGCTCGGCCAGCACCGCGCCGCACTGCTCGATCGCGGCGACGAAGCCGTCGCCTGGGCGGCCCTGCTTTATCCCCGCGATCAGCGCGCCGATCGCCGCCTCCCACACCTGCTGCGTCACCTTGGCGTTGATGCCCGCATCCGCCACGATCTCGGCATAGCGCTCGGCCACCGCGGCAA
>VAZL01000387.1 GCA_005883445.1 Alphaproteobacteria bacterium
CGAAGGAGAGCTGGCCGGGCTTGGCCTTGGCGAGCTCGACGAGGTCCGCGACCGATTGTACCGATAGCGATGGCGCGACCACGAGCACGTAAGGCGTGGCGACGACAAGCGCGAGCGGCACGAAGTCGACGGCCGGATCATAGGGAAGCTTCTTGTGCAAGGCGGCGTTGATCGCCATAACCGGGGCGGGCGCCATGAGAATGGTGTAGCCGTCGGGCGCGGCGCGGGCGACGGAGAGTGCCCCGATCACTCCGCCACCGCCCGGCCGGTTCTCGATCACGAATGGCTTCCCGAGCCGCTGCTCGAGCCTTTGCCCCAACAGCCGCGCCAAAAATTCCGTGCCTCCGCCGGGCGCAAAGGGCACGACGAAGGTGACGGGGCGCGCGGGATAGGTCTGCGCATGGGCGCAAGTGCCCGCGGGGCCCGCCGTCATCAGCGCAAAGAGCGAAAATCCCAAGAGCGCCCTCATGCCGACCCTACGCATTTGCGGCGCGCTCGCATAGGAACTTCAAATCCAAAAACCATACGAGAGTCATAAATTTGCTACTGTCCCCTAGATTCCGAAGTTCGCACGAGAGTATGCCGCATGGGTTTGCGAACTTCGGAATCGGGACACTAGCGGGGGCGATGCGCATCATTGCGTCCCGATCGCGCGCTCCGCGACCTCTTCCTCCTCGACGCCGAGATAGGCCGCGATCACCCTGGGATCGTTGCGAATCTCATCCGGCGTGCCGTCTGCGATCTTTTGGCCATGGTCGAGCACGACGATGTAGTCGGAGATCTCCATCACCACGGTCATGTCGTGCTCGATCAGAAGGATCGAGGTCGCATGTTCGTCCCGGATCTTGTGCAGATAACGGCCGAGGTCGGCGCTCTCATTCGGATTGAGGCCGGCGGCCGGCTCGTCGAGGCAAAGCAGCACCGGGTCCGTGCACATGGCGCGCGCGATCTCCAGCCGGCGCTGGCCGCCATAGGGCAATTCGCCGGCCGGATCGTCGGCACGGTCGGTAAGGCCGGTGCGGTCGAGCCAATAGCGCGCCTTGTCGATCGCGGAGCGCTCCGCCCGTGCGTAGGAGCGCAGTCCAAGCGCACCGAGCACGGTAAATCCGGACGCCCACATCAGGGAATTGTGCTGGGCGACCAGAAGATTCTCCAATACGGTCATGCCTTGGAACAGACGGATGTTCTGAAACGTGCGCGCGACGCGCGCCCTGTGCGCCACCAGATAGTCGGGCATGCGCTCGAGCAGAAACAGCATGCCGTCCCCGCGCGTGACGCTGCGCGTGCCGCGCTCGGTCAAGGCGCTGAGCTCTTCCCACACGCCGGGATCACCGAATTGCAACGCGATGCGCCCCTCGCTCGGCTTGTAGAAGCCGGTGATGCAGTTGAACACCGTCGTCTTGCCGGCGCCGTTCGGTCCGATCAGTGCGGTGATATCTCCACGGCGCGCCGCGAACGAGAAGTCGTTGATCGCCACCAGGCCGCCGAAGCGCATGCTGAGATGCTCGACGCGCAGCACGGGCGCGAGGTTCGAGGGTCGAGCGCTCCCGCTTGGGCGCGCGCCGGCAGCCGCCGCGTCGTAGCTTGTGACGCTCATCCGTGGCGCTCCCGCACGAGCGAGGCTTGCGTCTCCTCGCTCTGCGGCGCGCGCGAGGGCAAAGCGCGGCGCGCATTGAGGAATGTCGAGGGTTCGCGCGTTGCGATCAGCCCGCGCGGCCGCCAAACCATGATCAGCACCATCGCGAACCCGAACAGCAGCATGCGATATTGGGTCGGATCGAAGTTAGTGCCGAATATGGCCTTGAGGAAGTCGAGCTCGCGCATGATCTCGGTGCCGCCGATCATGATGACGGCGGCGATCGCCACTCCGATCAGGCTGCCCATGCCGCCGAGCACGACGATGGCGACGATCACCGCGGATTCCATGAAGGTGAAGCTCTCCGGCGAAATGAATCCCTGCCGCGCCGCGAAGAACGATCCCGCAAAGCCTGCGAACATCGCGCCCATGGCAAAGGCGGTGAGCTTGGTGTTGGTGGTATTGATGCCGAGCGAACGGCAGGCGATCTCGTCCTCGCGCAAGGCTTCCCATGCCCGTCCGATCGGCAGCCGCCGCAGCCGTACCGTCATGGCGGCGGTGATCAGAGCAAGCGCGAGGATCACATAATATAGAAAGATAGTGCGGTAGATCGGGCTGAACTCGAGACCGAAGCGGGCAGCAAAACCCTCGTCCGACGCATTGAACGGAATGCCGAAGAAAGTCGGCCGCGGGATGCCGCTGACGCCAGCGTAGCCGTTGGTCACGGAGACCCAGTTGATCAGAATGAGCCGGATGATTTCGCCGAAGGCGAGCGTGACGATGGCGAGATAGTCGCCGCGCAATCGCAGCACGGGAAAGCCGAGCAAGATGCCCCAGAACGCGGCGAGGCAGCCGGCGATCGGAAGCAGGATCCAGAATGACAGGCCGAAGCTGTTTGCCAGCAGCGCATAGGAATAGGCGCCGACGGCGTAGAAGGCGACATAGCCGAGATCGAGCAAGCCGGCGAGCCCGACCACGATGTTGAGCCCCCAGCCGAGCATGACGTAGATCAGAATTTGGACGCCGAAATTGTCGATCCATTTCACCGCGCCCTGGACGCCCGTGATCGACAGCGCAAGCGGCGGATAGACGATCGCGAAACCGAGCGCGAACGGAACGAGCCAGCGCGCCAGCCGCGCGCGGGGGGCGTGCTCGGGGCGCGGCCGCAGGGCGCGACGTGCGAGCCAGGGAGCGATCAGGAGCGCATGGAGGAAGCGGCCGCCGGCGATAATTGCGACCATCGCCGCGAGTAATGGCCAGCGCGTCTCGAGAATGAGCTCGTTGCGGATGTTCTGGACGGTGTTGAAGCCGATCAGCGGCAGCAACAGGCCGAACGCAATGAGACCTGTGATCGCGGCTTGGCGCAGCGCGCCGACCACGCGGGAGGCGAGCCCTGACGCCTCGGGCGCCATCTCACACCTTCTCCACGTCCGGTCGGCCGAGGATGCCCTGCGGCAGGAAGATCATGGTGATGGCGAGGATGGAGAAGGCGGCGACATCCTTGTAGTCGGTGGAGAAATACGCCGACCACATGGTCTCGATGAGACCGATCAGCAGGCCGCCGAGCACGGCGCCCGGAAGCGAGCCGATGCCTCCCAGCACCGCGGCGGTGAACGCCTTCACCCCCGGCACGAAGCCGTCGGCGAAGCTCACCACGCCGTAATACATCAGATACATGGTGCCGGCGACGGCAGCGAGCGCGGCTGCGATCACGAAAGTGATCGAGACGGTGCGGTCGACGTCGATTCCGAGCAGCGCCGCCATCTTCTGATCCTGCTCGCAGGCGCGTTGCGCGCGCCCTAGCGCGGTCTTGGTCACCACGAACCAGAAGACCAGAAGCAGGGCCGCGGTCACGATCCAGACCACGATCTGCTTGTAGGATACGGCGACGTCATAACCGTTGCCCGACATCAGAACGATCACCTCGTTGAAGAACGGCGGAATCGATTTGACGCGCGGGCCCTGGGCGACCTGCACGAAATTCGACAGGAAGATGGACATGCCGATCGCCGAGATCAGCGGCGCGAGCCGGAACGAGCCGCGCAGCGGGCGGTAGGCGACGCGCTCGATCGCCCAGTTGACGAGGGAGGTGAACAGCATGGCGACGATGAGCACGATCAGGAGCGCGATCACGAACGAGCCGATGCCGAGCCAGGTGGTCACAAGCAGCAGCGTGACGAGCGCAATGAAGGCGGACACCATGAACACGTCGCCATGGGCGAAATTCACCATGCCGATGATGCCGAACACCATCGTGTAGCCGATGGCGATGAGACCGTAGATCGAACCGAGCGTGATGCCGTTGATGAGCTGCTGGGTGAAGACTTCCATGCCCGCGCGCCTGAGGCGTCCCCCCACGATCCGGCAAGCGTGAAGCTCTACCAGGGGGCCGCAAGACCAGCAACGGCGGCAACCCTTCATCCGCGTACCCTGTGGGCAGACCAGGCTGGGTGGGGCGAGAGGGCTAGGACCCAAAAGTTCCGCGTTTGCGTTATCGGCCCGATCACTGGACGGAGATGAAAATGGGACGTTACCTGTTGCTGTGGCTTCTCGGCGTGCCGATCCCGATTCTGCTTTTGATCTGGGCGTTCGGCGGCCTGCATTGAGCGGCCGGCGGCGGCGTTTGGCCGGCCCAATGGGCTAGGTTTTCGGGTCCACTCGGGCGATATCCACTTGGGCGATACACTTGGGCGATAAATGAGGAGGCCGTGCGCGCGCGGCCTCCTCATTCGTTTGCTGCCGCCGGGGGACCGCAAGGTCCTGATTCGCATCTTCAGCTTCGCCCTCCTCCTTCCTTCAGTGACGCTAGGAATCTAAGTCCTGACGGGCGCCCAAATGCGCCGACGGCGTCGGGCGACAAGCAGGCTCGGAAGACTGACGGGTTAGCTTCCAGCGTGGTATGTTGTGACCGATCTCGACGGTCTCAATCGGGGATGATCCAGGTGCGATTACTGCCGCTTGCAATGGGTCTTACGTTGTTGGTCGATTCGCTGCCGGCACTGCTCGGCGTGCGGAAGGAAGTCTAGTCCGATGAAGTCCGAGGACGTCATTGCTGCGAAAGGACGGCCGTTCACGGGCGCGGAATATCTCGCCAGTCTACGCGACGGGCGCGACGTCTACATTTACGGCGAGCGGGTCGACGATGTGACCACGCATCCCGCGTTCCGCAACGCGGCGCGCTCGATCGCGCGGCTCTACGACGCCTTGCATGACGCCAAGACCAAGGAGCTGCTCACCTCGCCGACCGATACCGGTTCGGGCGGCTACACCCACAAATTCTTCCGCGCCGCACGCTCGGGTGAAGAGCTCATCGCGCAACGTGATGCGATCGCCCAATGGGCACGTATGTCCTACGGCTGGATGGGGCGCTCGCCCGATTACAAGGCGTCGCTGATGAACACGCTCGGGGCCAACCATCGCTTCTACGGAAAGTTCTCGGGCAACGCTCGGGCGTGGTATCGGCGCGCACAGGAATACGTGCTGTTCATGAACCATGCGATTGTCAATCCGCCGGTCGACCGCGCCAAGGCGGCGGATCAAGTCAAGGACGTATTCATCACCATTCAGAAGGAGACCGACGCCGGCATCTACGTCTCCGGCGCCAAAGTGGTTGCGACCTCCTCCGCGCTCACCCACTACAACTTCCTCGGCCAGAATGCGGCGGTGCCCACCCACGACACCGATCTCGCGGTCATGTTCATCGCGCCGATGAACGCGCCGGGCGTCAAGCTCGTTTGCCGCGCCTCCTACGAGATGATGGCGAGCGTGATGGGCACTCCGTTTGACTATCCGCTGTCCTCGCGCTTCGACGAGAACGACGCCATTTTCATATTCGACAACGCGTTCGTCCCGTGGGAGGACGTGCTGTTGCACCGCGATCTCGAAAAGCTCAAAACCTTTTTCCCCCAGTCGGGCTTCCTCGCCGGCTATCAGTTCCAGGGTTGCACGCGGCTCGCGGTCAAGCTCGACTTCCTGGTCGGCATCATCGCCAAGGCGCTGCGTACCACGGGCGCCGACGAGTTCCGCGGCAATCAGGCGATGCTGGGCGAGGTCATTGCTTGGCGCAATCTGTTCTGGGCTCTCACCGATGCGATGGCGGCAAAGCCCACCCCCTGGGTCGACGGCGCCGTGCTTCCCAACGTGCAATCGGGCTCGAGCTACCGGGTCTTCGCGGGCGACGCCTACGGCCGCGTCAAGGAGATCGTGGAGAAAATCATCGCCTCGGCGCTCATTTACCTTCCGTCGTCAGCCAAAGACTTCAAAAATCCCGAGATCGACAAATATCTGGCAAAATACGTCCGCGGCTCCCACGGGATCGGTTACAAGGAACGCATCAAGGTGATGAAGCTCCTCTGGGACGCGATCGGTACCGAGTTCGGCGGCCGCCACGAACTCTACGAGATGAACTACGCCGGCAATCATGAAGACATCCGCATCCAGGCGATGTGGAACGCGCGCACAAGCGGCACCCTCGATGGCATGATCGCGCTGGCGGAGCAGTGCCTCGCCGACTACGACGAGAACGGGTGGCGCGATCCCGCCTGGCTCGACTCCGATGACGTCGCTTATCCGGGGCTCGCCGGCGTCAAGCGTGCGGCGGAATAAGCGCAATGAGCTGGATCGACCAACGGCCCGA
>VAZL01000902.1:0-710 GCA_005883445.1 Alphaproteobacteria bacterium
GAAGCTCGCTTATCGTGCGACGGGCAGGTGCGCTCCCCCGACACCTTTAAAGGAGAAGTTTATGCAGAAGATCACGCCTTTTCTCTGGTATTCCAAAGAGGCCGAGGAGGCCGCGGCGTTCTACGCCTCCATCTTTCCCGACTCGCGCGTCGGCCGCGTCACCGCGCTGCAGAGCGAATCGCCCAGCGGCCCGCCCGGATCGGTGAAGGTCATCGAGTTCGTGCTCTTTGGACAGCCATTCATCGCCATGAGCGCCGGTCCGCTCGACCCCTTCAACCATGCGGTGTCGTTCGTCGTGAATTGTGACGATCAGGCCGAGGTCGACCGCTACTGGAACGCGCTTCTCAAGGGCGGCACCGCCGAGCAGTGCGGCTGGCTGAAAGATCGCTATGGCCTCTCGTGGCAGATCGTCCCGAAGGTTCTCGGCGAGATGATGGCCGATTCCGATCGGGCCAAGGCCAAGCGAGCGTCGGACGCGATGCTGAAGATGGTCAAGATCGACATCGCCGCGTTGCAGGCAGCGTTTGCCGGAACGGCGTGAACTTCGCCTGATTGCAGATTCCTGTCGCGCCCACTATAGTCGCCAGCTTTCGCGCGGGCGTGATCGTAGAAGGGGGCGACATGATGGATTGGTTCCACCAGCTTCCAGTCGTTTGGATGGGCGTTATCGTCTTCGCGGGAATCGCCGTCGCCACCGCGTTGATCTACTG
>VAZL01000902.1:776-2653 GCA_005883445.1 Alphaproteobacteria bacterium
GCCCAGGTGTGGAACGATGGCGAGCGTGCCAACGGTGCGGTGGTCCGCGAGGCAGGTGCGTTGCGCACAGTGCTCCTTCTCGCGACTATCTTTCCCGACCCGACGGAGGCGCGCATACGGGCGCTCGTCCGCCGCCACATTCAGGATGCGGTCGACAAGGAATGGCCGGCGATGGCCCGGCAACAGACCTCGCTACCGACGATTAACGCCGTGGATATCGAGGCCCTTGAGGTCATTCTCTCCATGGCCTCGCGGGGCGAAGCGCAGGCGACCGCGCAGCGCGAGATGATCTCTGCGTTCCGAAGTGCTCTCGACGCACGCAGTGAACGCCTCGTCATCAGCCGAGCGAAGATCAACTGGGTCAAGTGGACCGTCGTTCTTTTGCTCGGCGGCCTCATCCTGGTGACCGTCGCCATCGTCCATAGCGACAACCGACGCACCGCCGCGATTGCCATGGCGCTTTTTGCGATAGGAATGGCGTCCTGCGTTGTCTTGATCGCTTCCCACAACGAGCCGTTCACCGGCGAAATCTCCGTCAGTCCGAGCTTGCTCCTCCAAGTCATGCCGAAGGAGTAGGCGGGTTGCCCATCGCGTTGCTGGAGTCATCTCGTGAGCATCATTGCCGCACGCCTGAACCGCATCAAACCATCTCCGAGCTCCATGGCCAGCCAGCGGGCACGCGAGCTGCGTGCCGCGACGCTCGAAGAGAGATGTCGCCGGCTGCGCCTTGCGTGCGAAGCGCTTCGCTGATTCGGGGATCGCTAGCCGGTCACCCGGCGCACGAGGGCGATGAACTGATCGACCTCCGCCGGTGTTCCGTCGAAACGGGTCACCAGGCGAATGACGCCGCCGCGGCGGCGCGCGAAGCGGACTCCGGCCGCTGCCAGAGCCTCGATGGCCGGCTCGGGCATTGCGGCGAACACGAGGTTGGCCTCGACCGGCGCGATCAGGCGCATGCCCGGCATCGCCGCCAGTTCACGACCGAGCTGCGACGCGAGCTCGTTCGCATGGGCTGCGAGACGCAGAAACAGGCCGTTCTCGACGTATGCAATGAGTTGCGCCGCGGGAAAGCGCATCTTCGACCAAGTCTGCCCGGCCCGCCGCAACCGATACGACAACGACTCCACGAGCTCCTGGTTGAACACGACGATGGCTTCGGCCCCCATCGCGCCGTTCTTTGTGGCGCCGAAGGAAAGAATATTCACGCCCGAGCGCCACGTCATCTCGGAAGCGCTGCATCCCAGCGTCACCAGGGCGTTGGCAAATCGCGCACCGTCCATATGGAAGCGGATGCCGGCATCGCGCGCGAGCGCGCCGATGGCGGCGATCTCCTCGAGGCGATACACCGTGCCGTATTCGCTCGCCTGCGTGATGGACACGGCGTCCGGCTGCGGCCGGTTGCGGATGCCACGCTCGGCCCGCCGCAGCGCCGCTGCCAGTGTTGGCGGTTCCAGTTTGCCGTTGGCGCCGGGAAGCGCGATGAGCTTGGCCCCACCGGAGAAAGCTTCCGTCGCGCCGCCTTCGGCTGTGTTGATATGCGCTTCCTCGTGGCAATAGATGCCACCGTAGGGACGAGCGCAAGTCGCAAGCGACAGGGCATTGGCAGCCGTGCCGGTCGACACCGGAAACACCGTCACCTCGGTCTCGAACAGGTCGGAGAACTTCCGGTTCAGCAAGGCGCTGTATTCGTCGTCGCCATAGGAGGCAGCCAGCCCGTGATTGGCGGCATCAAGCGCGCGCAGGATCTCGGGTGCGATGGTGGCCACGTTGTCGCTGCGGAAACTGAGCGAAACGGCGTCGGGACGGTCATTCACGTTGGGCACACCTCTTAAGCTGCTACAGGATCGTATCGTCCTGGCGGCGCAGACGCCGGTGAA
>VAZL01000903.1 GCA_005883445.1 Alphaproteobacteria bacterium
GCGTCGCCACCAGCAACAACATCTTCATGCAGTGGCACACCGCGAGAGTGCAGTCGCTCGAGGACGCCAAGCGCATTGAGACCTCGCTCGCCGGCACCGGCCCAGGATCGATCGCCGAGACCGTGCCGCGGTTGCTCAACGCGGTCATCGGCACCAAGTTCAAGCTGATCAGCGGCTATCCGGCCTCGAGCGAGGCAATGCTCGCCATGGAGCGCGGGGAGGTTGACGGCGCGTCCTCCTCGTGGGCGGCGGTAAAGGTGGGAAAACAGGCCTGGCTGCGCGAGAATAAGATCCGGATCATCCTGCAGACGACGCCGGAACGGATCTCCGAATTGCCGCACACGCCGAGCCTGGGCGAGATCGGCGATACGCCCGAGGACAAGCAGGTCTTCGCGCTCTACGCGAGCGGCAGCGCGATCGGGCGCTCCCTGCTTGGTCCGCCTGGAATTCCTGCTGAGCGCGCGCAAGCCCTGCGCACTGCGTTCCAAGCCATGGCGAAGGACCCGGACTTCGTCGCCGAGATCCAACGGCTGAGCGTGGAGCTCGATCCTATGCCTGGCGAGCAGATCGAGCGCCTCGTCGCGCAATCGCTGAACACTCCGGCAGCGGTGCGCGAACGCGCCAAGGCCGCATTCGGGCGGTAGACCCAGAATTCGTAGCCCGGATGAGCGCCAGCGAAATCCGGGGTCCCGCATATCGCCATAGCGCGTCGAAGACGCGCGTAAACGCGCTTATGGCTCATGCGGGCTACTCGCTGGATTCCCGCTTTCGCGGGAATGAGCGGAGTTAGATGCACTGCCCGCCCCAATGCTCAAGCATCGTAATCGGCTGGAAGCGGCGGCTTGTTGCGGATGAGGTCGGCGGCCTTCTCCGCGATCATCAGCACGCAAGCATTGATGTGCGCGGAAACCAGATCGGGCATGACGCAGGCGTCCACCACACGCAGATGCTCCACCCCATGCACGCGCAGCTGCGGGTCGGTGACCGTGTCGGGTCCCGTTCCCATGGCGCAGGTGCCGCAGGGATGATGCGCCGTAATCGCGGTGTTCCTGATCCACGCGTCAATCTCGGTGTCCGTCTTCACGCCTTCCCCGGGTGAGGTTTCCGGGCCGCGATAAGACGCCATCGGCTTTTGATACGCTACGTCGCGGGCGCGCTTGAAGCCTTCGCGCAAGCGCGGGAGGTCGTCCGGCGCGGAAAAGAAGTTGTAGACGATGCGCGGCGCCGCGCGCGGATCGGCCGAGCGCAGCAGGATTTCGCCCCGGCTGTCCGGATGCAAGATCGTCGGGCGAATGCCGTAGCCGTCGACATAGGCCGCGCGGATGAGCGGAAACCACAGATGCGTTGCCGCCGGCGCGCCGCGGAACATGAACTCGATGTCGGGCACCGCAAGCTCGGGCCGCGTCTTGATGAAGGCGTGCAATCCGCCGGGCACCACGGTGCCGGGTCCGGTGCCGAAGAAATAGGCGCGGAGCATGGCAACCGCCATGCGGTCGAAACGCATCTGCTTGAGGAACGCGCTTTCGTCCAAGCGCCGGAAAAAGAGGATCACCGCGAGGTGATCCTGCAGATTCTTGCCGACCGGCAAATCGACCACCGGCTCGATGCCGATCTCGCGCAGGTGCGCGGCCGGACCGATGCCTGAGAGCATGAGCAGCGTCGGGGTATTGAGCGGCCGCTTCTGCTGTATTCGACGCCGGTCGCGCGCGTGCCCTGCATCAGCACGCGCGTTGCGTGGGCGCGGGTCGCAACGTGGAGATTTGCCCGCGCTCTCGCGGGCTTGAGATAGGCGCTGGCGGCCGAGGAGCGATAGCCGTCGCGGATGGTGTATTGGCCGCGGCCGAAGCCTTCCTGCTGCTTGCCGTTATAGTCGTCGGTGACGGGCAAGCCTGCCGCCAAGGCGGCCTGGATCCAGGCGTCGTAGAGCGGATCGGCCGTCTTTGCGAACTGCGTGCCGACCGGCCCCGCGCCGCCGCGCCAGCGATCCTCGCCGCCTTCCCATCGCTCGCAGCGCTTGAAGTAGGGCAGCACGTCGGCAAAGGACCAGCCGCGCGCGCCCTTCTGCGCCCAGCGGTCGTAGTCGCCGCGATGGCCGCGCGTATAAGCCATCACGTTGATCGAGGACGAGCCGCCCAACACCTTGCCGCGCATGGCCTCGATTTTGCGGCCGTTCAGATTCGGCTCGGGCTCGGTGTGGTAGCCCCAGTTGAACATGTCGTATTCGTG
>VAZL01000897.1:0-1339 GCA_005883445.1 Alphaproteobacteria bacterium
TGGAGCAAGGATCATGGTTCGCGCCACCATTTTGGTTTTGCGATGCTCGCGACTGGTTGGCGACTCGGTCCTAAAGAGCGCCGGCTTGTTGGAGGTGGCGCAAACTTGGCGAACGCTGATGCATGATCTCGCTGATCCGTATCGGCCCGAGCTTTATTACATGCGCGGTCCTGGCCCGAAATGGCGCGAAAAGCATTCTAACGGTCGTTCGTTTCAATCCTGAACCGGAGCTTGCGCACGGATGGGCGCCGGGGAGCGCCCCGCTGATCACTATCCTCTTGTCAGGAAGCAGCCGTTGAAAAAGGAATGCCGGCCCCGAATGGGTAACAGCGCCGTCTCTCATGCCGCCACAGCGCTGCGCGACGGCGGCGCCATGAATTCGGGGCCGACGGGATCGCTGATCGCTGTTTCAAGAATGCGATCAATCTCGGCCTGGGCGGAGGCATCGAGTTGCCAGCCGCTCACCTCGCCGACCGGCTGCAGCTGGCCGGGGTGGCGTGCGCCCCACAGCGCCGTGGTGACGCCCTGATCGAGCACCCAGCGAACCGCCAGATGGATCACTCGCTTGTGGAAGGGTTGCTGGGCGAGTTGGTCGAGCCGCGTCACGGCAGCGAGATACTCCCCGAACCGTGGCTGCTGAAATTTCGGATCGGTGCGGCGAAGGTCGTCGCCCTCGAATTTGCTGTCCGGCCGCATCCGTCCGGACAAGAGGCCGCGGCAGAGTGCGCCGTAGCCGAAGGTCGAGATCTTATTCTTTCGGCAATAGGGGAGGATGTCGGCCTCGATGCCGCGCTCGAACAAATTATAGGGCGGTTGCAGCACATGCAGCGGTGCCACCCGGCGGAAGCGCTCCATTTGCCCGACCGAGAAATTGCTGACGCCGATGGCGCGGATCTTGCCCTGCTCGAACAGGGTGCGCATGGCCTCTGCGGTTTCCTCGATCGTCACCAGCGGATCGGGCCAGTGAACCTGGTAGACGTCGATGTGATCGGTCCGAAGCCGACGCAATGAATCCTCGACCTCCTGCAGGATTCGCGCGCGGCTGGCGTTGCGGAACACTCTTGGGCCCGACCACTCGATCCCGGTCTTGGTCGCGATGCGCACGCGCGAGCGCAGATGACCCTCGGCGATGGCCTTGCCGACGATCTCTTCAGAACGGCCGAATCCATACGCCGGAGCGGTATCGATGAGGTTGATGCCGTGCTCGACCGCCGCTCGGATCGTGGCAATGGATTCCGCCTCGTCGGTTCCACCCCACATCCAGCCACCGATGGCCCAGGTACCCAGGGCAACACGCGACACTTCGAGTGATGTGCCGGCAAGGGCGGCACCCTCCATC
>VAZL01000897.1:1346-1669 GCA_005883445.1 Alphaproteobacteria bacterium
CTGCGTCGGCTTTTTTCGGTCTGCTCGCGAGCGAGCCCTCAGCCGCGCAGGATCGATGCCGCGCACACTCGCGTCGCAAGCTTGTCGGTCCAACATCTTGCGTCCGCGCTGCTCCCGCACCTAAGCAGGCCGCGGAGTGTGTGCTCTTAAAATATTGCTGTGATTGAGGCGTGCTTGCGCGGATCTACGCGGCTGCGGGGACTGCTGCGCTTAGCGTCGATTGCTAATGAGAGTCGATTCCTACTGAAAATTGACGGCGGCTCGGCGCTCGGTCGCTTCGGCCTTATCCGTTCTCCGGCTTGCTCTGTCGAAGTCCCAGCACT
>VAZL01000898.1 GCA_005883445.1 Alphaproteobacteria bacterium
GCATCCAGCATGTCCTGATCGCGAAAAGGCTTGGTCAGGAAATCGACTGCGCCGGCTTTCATGGCCTGCACGGACATCGGGATATCGCCGTGGCCGGTCATGAATATGATCGGAATATGGATGTTCGCCTTGGCGAGCTCGGCTTGGAAATCGAGCCCGCTTAGTCCCGGCAATCTGACGTCGAGCACGAGGCAGCTCGCCACGTCGGGAAGCTTGCTGCGCAAGAAGTCCGCGCCCGAACCGAACGTCTCGACCCTCAGTCTGACCGATCGAAACAGACTTCTGAGCGCCTCGCGCATCGATTCATCGTCATCGACGACGAATACGGTCGGCTCTTCGGCAGTCGCGGGCTGACGAGCTGGACGCTCTGTCACGGCATTGTCTCCGGGCAGCGGGACTTGCCAGCAGAAGATAGCACTTCAAACGCGATTATCGAACGGGGTCAGCAGACTTTCGCCAAACAAAGCTCTCGCGTTTCCTCGCCGCGTATGAAGTCGTCGTGGCGGCCTAAACCAAAGTATGAGCGCGTCGGTCGATTGGGTTATGAAGCAAACCCCAAAAGACAGGTTCATTCGACGACCGCGACGCCTATTTCCCTTGTAACTGTAAGCACGGGCCGTCGGCCTGCCGCTGTTGCAGGAAACCCACGGACAATCGTCCGGACATGGAGAGGAATCATGAAAGCCCTCATCACTGCTCTCGCATTGGTCACGCTGCTTGCCAGCCCGACCTTCGCTCAGACTGCGGCCACCGACAACAGTCCGACCTGTGGCGGCTACGGCTGGGGACCAAGCTCCCCCTGCTATGGTGCCGGTCCATAACGCCGCTTCGCGCGCCTCCGGTTCAGCGCAACTGTAGCCGGCAAGTCCGAATTCCGGCGAGACCGGCTACCGATAGTCGACTTCGGCGAGTGGGCGAAGGAATTCGTTTCGTAGCCTACGCGTTGGGTTGTGTTCGTAGCGCGGCCTGCCATGCGCCGGCCGTACTCACAAGCGTGCATGACTGCGCGAGAACCAAGATGCTCAAGACGGCACGGATCGCATCGCTTGCTGCGGCGGCGCTGCTTGCATCGCCTGCATTCGCCGCCTGGCCATTGGATCGAGCCGCGCAGACCGAGCCGATCGGCGATCAGCGCATCATACGAGAGATCGTTATCGATGGCGGCCTGATTGAGGCCGGATCGGACGAGGCGCCCGCGAATGAGCTGCGGCCGAGTTGGGTCGA
>VAZL01000899.1:0-3180 GCA_005883445.1 Alphaproteobacteria bacterium
AACAGGACTCCAGCGAGCGCGATCCTGTTCATTTTTCCCTCCCCTTGTTTTGGCGCCACTATCGTAGCGCCAACGCGCGATACGAACCCACGCCGCTCCATTCGGTCACCTCGTCGGGCGCGAGCGCACCCGGTTTTGCGCGCTACCGGGTCGATCCAAAGGATAGCACGCCAAGAGTACGGCAGGAGACCGCTACCGTGACGGCGAGCACGCTCATGCGCGGTGCTTCCTCCACCTGTTTTCCGCCGGCGGGAATACTGCCGGGCGCTTTGGTGTCCCTTCCTGTACGGCATCGCCTACACCAGGCCATTCGGTGGGGCCACGTAGCAGGCACGCACATCGATGCGCCCGGAGGCGGAGCAACGATGCCCCCAACCAGGAGACGAAAATGTTGATCTGGACGAAATTTGCGCTTTGCGCCGCCATTGTTCTTAGCACCGCCGCTACAGCGTCGGCTGCGACCAAGAAGAAAACGACAGCCCATCGCAGCGGCTTACGCGTTCAGACTTCCGCTCTGCCCGCTGCCCCGCTTGTCAATCCATACAGTCCTGCCGCCACAGGCGGTGGTACCCCTGGCTACAATCAAATGCTCGAGCGCTATTGACGAAAAAGCTTCGCAAAAGGACATCGCTGATGTTCGCAACGCCGCGCGGGTCGCAAAAGGAACTTTGCTGATGTTCCTAACGGTGCTGCCCGCAAAAGGAACTTCGCTGACGTTCACAACGCCGCGCTGCCAACAATTTGAGCAAGTTTCCGGAACCAGGATCGCGAGAGCCCGTTGTCACGCGAGTGCTTCACTCGAGGAGGTGATGCTATGGCCAGAAATACTATGGACTTTGCGCGGCAGAATACGGAACAAGCAACTGATTGGATGCGCGCGATAGCAGAGCAGAATCTCAATCAGAGCAAGGCCGCTTTCGAGGGTTTACTGAGCGTGGCCCGCAACGCAGTTCGTGACGTTGATCAACAAGCGGCGGTTATTTGCGAACACTCCATGTCGTTCGCGGAAGAAACGCTCTCAAACACGTTCGACTTTGCGCACAAGCTCCTGCGTATGAGAGAGCCACAGGAGTTCGCACAGATCCAGGGCGAGTTCGTCAGTCGGCAAGCTCAGTTACTGGGAGATCAAACAAAAGAGCTCGGGCAAAAGATCATGCAGGGAGCACAAGACGCCGCGAAGAGCGTGCGCGAGGCATCGGCGGAATCGTCACGAAGACGATCCGAGGCCGCCTAAGGCGGGTTGAAAGCCGCCCGGGCCCTTGCGGTCCTCCGGGCGATGGGCCTCGCGGACAGATGACGCCTGAATGTGGCGGCCGGGCGCGATCGGCCCCACGATCGCGCCCCACGATCGCGCCTCGATCCGGCGCGGTCACGTCAGGCGCGGTCACGATGGCCAGGAACGATCCGAACTCGGCAGCATGCAAGCATCACGCCGGCCAAACCAGCGATAGCGGTTGCGCGCGATCAAGTCGTAGATCGCGTCGCGGATCAGGCGCGGGATGACGTGGAACACCCACGTCCACTGCCAGTACGGAAGCTCGCGCGCAATGCGCAGCGCGGCTTCGGATTTGACATAGGCCTGGCCGGCCGCGACGAACGCGAAGGAATCCGGGCGATCAGGATCGATGCCGAGCTGTTCGGAGAGCGGACGTCCCTCGGCCAGCTGGATCGGAACGTAGCGAAAGTAGCCGCGGCGATCACGTTTGCTGACGAAACGGCAACCGCGCGAGCATAGGACGCACACCCCGTCGAACAGGATGAGGCCGTGCGGCGAGTTGATGCCGCCAGGACTTTCCGGATCAACGACGATGGCCTGGTCTGCCGACATGGGAACAGCAAACGCCCGCAGCACGACGGGCGCAATGGGGGCGACCATTGCGTTGCGTCCCAACCCCGTCGGAATCATCCCGGACCATCGCGCGACATGGCGGGTCGGGACACTTTGCACTACGCCTTCCTTACGCGTGCAGCTGCGGCTTTCATGGGCTCGCCGCTATGCCGCGCACGCGCGAGCCAATGCGAGGGTGTGCTCGCTTGGGAAAGAGCCCGACGTGAGTTCCAGCCGCGTTTGCCTGCCGCCATCTTCGTTAACGAACGAGAGCTCCCAGTATGTTTGTGGGGCCTTCGTCAAAGCTATTCTCACAGTTTCCTGCTCGCGCAAATCGCGCATCGACAACTGAGCGTTTTGCCTTCGAGATGGTCGACGACCATGGCGTTGTGGAAGAGAAGCTCCCCATGGCCGGCACAGCCGACGAGACTGATCAAGGAGGCCAGCAACGCTACAGAGCGACCCTTCATCCTGCTGCCATCCGACCCTGTTTCTCCGCACCGTATTTCCGCCGCCAATGGTCAACACAAGGTTAACGAGGCTCGCGGCCACGCTGAGATATCGATCGACGAACGAACGTGTGGACGCACGCGCGATCGGCGATCACGACCAGCATTGTAATTAAGGGCAGCGAACACGGCGTCGGAGTAGCGCGACGAACTCGCGTCGTCTCAAGGCTGCCCTTTTAAAGGCCTAGGTCGCTGAGCGATGGGTGATCGTCGGGACGGCGACCGAGGGGCCAGTGATATTTGCGCTCGCCATCCTTGATCGGCAGGTCGTTGATGCTGGCGATGCGCCGCCGCATCAGGCCGTCGTCGTCGAACTCCCAGTTCTCGTTGCCGTAGCTGCGAAACCAGTTGCCGGAATCGTCGTGCCATTCATAGGCAAAGCGCACGGCGATCCGGTTGTCGCGGAACGTCCACACTTCCTTGATCAGCCGATAATCGAGCTCGCGATTCCATTTGCGCGTGAGAAACGCCTCGATCCCCTCGCGGCCCTGAATGAACTCGGCGCGGTTGCGCCAGATGCTGTCGAGGGTATAGCCGAGGGCGACGCGGGCGGGATCGCGAGTGTTCCATGCATCTTCGGCGAGGCGCGCCTTCTGCGCGGCGCTCTCGGCCGTGAACGGCGGCAGTGGCGGGCGGGGCATCGACTGACTCCGGCTTGTTGAGGTTCAAGCGTCCCGAAAAGATAACACATGGCACCCTGGGCAATGCACAAGTAAGCTTCGATGGCGTAACTGCTCCAAGAGGTCGAATGAGACGTCCCCATCGAAGACAATTTCTGCATCTGGCCGCGGGCGCTGTCGTGCTGTCGGTCGGCGCGCGTCCGGCGCGGGCGCAGGTCTATCC
>VAZL01000899.1:3218-4384 GCA_005883445.1 Alphaproteobacteria bacterium
ACGTCGGCGCCGCCGCCGGCATCGTCGGCGTGAACCGCGTGGCGCACGCCGTGCCGGACGGCTATTCGGTGCTGCTCGGCACGGTCGGGACGCACGCCTACAATCCGGCGCTCTACAAGAAGCTGCCCTACAACCCGGCTGCCGACTTCGCGCCGGTTGGGCTCGTCGCCGAGCAGCCCCTCGTGCTGATTGCGCGCAAGGACTTTCCGCCCAATACGCTGCCAGAGTTCATCGCCTATGCCAAGGCGAACGCGGCCAAGCTGCAATACGGCTCAGCCGGAGTGGGTTCGTCGACGCATCTTGCCTGCGCCCTGCTCAATGCGGCGGCCGGCATCGAGGTGACGCACGTTCCTTATCGCGGCGCCGGACCGGCGATGGCGGACATGATCGGCGGCCAAATCCAATTTATGTGCTCGAACACGCCCGGCGCGCTGCCGCAGATCCAAGGCGGCACCGTGAAGGCCATCGCGCTGCTTGCACGCGGCCGATCGCAGCTCATGCCGGAGCTCGCCACCGCCCATGAGCAGGGGCTTGCCGATTTCGAGGCCAACGCCTGGAGCGGCCTTTTCCTGCCGAAAGGCACGCCGGCGGCGATCGTGTCGAAGCTCAATCTCGCGGCGAGCGAAACGATGGACAGCAAGGCCGTCCAAGATCGCATGCACGAGCTCGGCGCCACGCTGGTGGGCGCCGACCGCCGCTCGAGCGAATATTTGCAGCTGCTCGTCGAGCGGGAGATCGCGAAGTGGGGCCCGGCCATCAAGGCGGCCGGCATCTCCGCGGACTGATCGCCGGCATTCCATTTCAAATATCCGCCTCTGCCCGAGCCGCTGGCCCGCAACCCGGTCTTAAGCGCATCGCACCTCGTGCGCCGCGATCTCCTCGCACCTCGCCAACCACAGTGTTAAAAGGCGCCGTCTGATGTGGATGGCTTTGCGCGCGACTACTGTCTTACGCCATTAACGGCGACGATGTTAAATTTCGCGTATTTCTCGCCAATCTTGAGTGCAGCCTGAAATTCGGGAGAATTGCGCCAAGCTTGTAGCGCCTCCATGCTTTCCCAGCGAAGGATCACAACCGGCCCCTCAGGTAGGTTTCCCGCAACCCGCGTTCCGGGTCCTGCCGCGAGATACTCACCGCCGTGATCTTTGACCGATTTTTGAGCAGGC
>VAZL01000900.1 GCA_005883445.1 Alphaproteobacteria bacterium
CGTGGCGCTGCTTGCCGATGATGATCTCGGCCTTGCCGTGCACGTCGGCCATCTCCACCTGCCATCGCGTATACTCGTCGGTCCCCGGCCGCGGCTCCTTGTTGCTCAGATAATATTCCTCACGGAACACGAACAGCACCACGTCAGCGTCCTGTTCGATCGAGCCCGATTCGCGCAGGTCCGAGAGTTGCGGCCGCTTGTCGTCACGGTTCTCGACCTGCCGCGAGAGTTGCGAAAGCGCCAGAACCGGCACGTTGAGTTCCTTGGCGAGGGCTTTGAGGCTCGTGGTGATCTCGGTCACTTCCTGCACGCGCCCTTCCATGGCTCGCCGGGTCGAGCCCTGAAGCAACTGGATGTAATCGATCACCAGGAGATCGAGTCCCTTTTGTCGCTTGAGACGGCGGGCGCGGGCGGCCAGTTGCGCGACGGTGAGGCCGCCGGTCTCGTCGATGAAGAACGGCAGGTGCTGCAGCTCGATCGCCACGTCCTTGATTTTCTCGAAGTCGCGTTCGTTGATGCCGCCGCGCCGGATGGTGCTGGAGGGAATGCCGCTCTGTTCGGCGATGATGCGCGTAGCGAGTTGCTCGGCCGACATTTCGAGGGAGAAGAAGCCGACGATGCCTCCATTGACGGTGTCGATGTGTCCATCGGCGCGTACCTCGCCGCGCCAGGCGCGTGCGACATTGTAGGCGATGTTCGTGGCAAGCGCGGTCTTGCCCATGCCGGGGCGGCCGGCGACGATGATCAGATCGGACGGCTGCAGGCCGCCCATCTTACTGTCGAGATCCTTGAGTCCGGTTGCCAGACCGGACAGCTTTCCCTCGCGTTGATAGGCGCGCGCCGCCATGTCGACGGCGGTCGTCAGTGCAGTCTCGAATTTCTGAAATCCGCCGCCATAACGTCCGACCTCGGCGAGCTCGTAGAGGCGTCGCTCCGCATCCTCGATCTGGTCGCCCGGCGCGAAGTCGACGGGCGCGTCGAAGGCGACGTTGACCATGTCCTCGCCGATGTTGATCAGCTCGCGCCGGATCGCGAGATCGTAGACCGTGCGCCCGTAATCCACCGCGTTGATGATGGTCGTCGCTTCGGCGGCAAGGCGGGCGAGGTACTGAGCCAGCGTTAATCCCGCGATGTCGATTTCGGCGGGCAAGAACGTCTTCAGCGTTACCGGAGACGCCAGCTTGCCGGTGCGAATGAGACTGCGCGCGATTTCGTAGATCTGCCGATGGATCGGCTCGAAGAAATGCTGCGGTTCGAGGAAATCGCTGACGCGATAAAGCGCCTCGTTGTTGACCAGGATCGCGCCCAGCAGGGCCTGCTCCGCCTCGATATTGTGCGGCGCGGCGCGGTAGGGGGGTGCCGACTCCCCTGGTTGCTTGCGTAGAGCCGAATCGAGCGGAGCCATGATTGTTAGCGAATCGCCTTCCAGTCGGTCGAAAGAGAGGCCGCATTACACCCCGACTCGATTCGAGGCGACGGCCCTTTGCCGGTTTCCCCGATACTCACCGCGGAAATAAATGTCCACGAGGCGCTTGACCGTCGGGGCCGATGTCGCGATTCCGCAAGTCCGTTGCGGCACAGCCGGGCGCGAAGCTGGCAATCGGCGCAGGTGAGCAAACCTGCGGCACGACTCCCTGCTCGGGACCCTCAATTCCCCAGCGCAAGAAGAGCGGTTATTCGCCAGCGAGCCGCAACGGCGGCCGGCAACCGCCTTCCAGCACCCGCAAGCGCACCTCTTCGCGGGCGATGTAATCGCGGGTCATCGGCACGATGTCCTGCCGCTTGGTCAGCTGCAGCTGGAAAACCATCATGGCTTGCTCACGAAACGCGGTTTCCGACGCCGCCAGGTACAATTCCCACATGCGCGTGGCCTTCAGCGTCTCGGCGTAATGCAGGCGCAGGATCTCGATGTCGGTGACAAGCAGACCCGCGCGCTCGACCGCGGGCAGCACCTCCGATAGCGCCGGAATATAGCCGCCGGGGAAGATATATTTCGCGATCCACGGATTGGTGACATTGGGGCCTTCGGAGCGTCCGATCGAATGCAGCAGCATGATGCCGTGCTCATCGAGCAAGCTGGAACATTTGCCAAAGAAGGCGTCGTAAAAGCCGACTCCGACATGCTCGAACATGCCAACCGAGACGATGCGATCGAATTTCTCCGGCACGTCGCGATAATCCTGCAGCCGGAACCCGACCTTGTCGGACAGCCCCTTCTCGGCGGCGCGCGCGCGTGCAAGCCCGAGCTGTCGTTCCGATAGTGTGATGCCGGTGACACGCGCACTGCAAACTTCGCCGAGATAAAGCGCAAGCCCGCCCCAGCCGCAGCCGATGTCGAGCACGCGCCGATCCGGCGGGACGAGAAGCTTCGCCGCAAGGTGACGCTTCTTGGCAAGCTGCGCGTCGTCCAGCGATTGGTCGCGGGTGTCGAAATAGGCGCAACTGTATTGCCGGTCGGCATCGAGAAACAGCGCGTAAAGCCGGTCGTCGAGATCGTAGTGGTGCGCTGCATTGCGCCGCGCTCGCCCACGCGGATTGAATTGCCTGATGCGGCGATGGAGATAGCGGATGAGCCATGGCAGCCGCGTCCACGCCGGCAGCCCTTGGCGGCGCTGACCGAGTACGATGGCAAGGACGTCGGCGATCGAGCCCTCTTCGACGATGACGCCGCCGTCCATATAGGCTTTACCGAACTTCAATGCGGGATCGAGCAGGACGCCGCGCTCGGCTGCTCGGGTGGTGAAACGAATCGCAGCGCGCGGCCCGGTCCCGTCTCCGACGGTAAAGGTCGAGCCACCCGCAGTGGTGACCCGGAGATTTCCGGCGCGGATCAAGCTTCCGAATACCGCCCGAAGCAACCGATCCATCGGCCGCCTCCTGCCGCATCGCCTGCCTTCCCCGCCGGGCTCAGAAATTCAGCCGCCTAGGGCGAAGAAGGTGGGTCGCGTCCTCCCGACGCGGTCATAGCCAACGCATTTTTAATAACACGACTTGCCGCGGAAACCATAGTCGGCGCCCACGTTTAGCCGGCAGAAGCGGTAGCATTGGTCCGGAGTCCTGATCTTTTTCAGGTCTGCACTGCCATCCGTAGTCTCCGTGGCAGCGACCGTTTTGCCGTCAGAGGCTGCGGCAACTCTTGCCGATGGCGCGGGAATGCGGACCGCCAATCGATGCGCTGCCGGGAGCGGCATAGCGAGCAACAAAGGATGCAGACGGTGCCCCTATGGCGCGGCTTTCCACCTGACACGCTTCGCTGCTATTCGGCCGCCTCCGCGAGGCTGGCGCTCGAATCAACGTCGGACCTCCC
>VAZL01000388.1 GCA_005883445.1 Alphaproteobacteria bacterium
AGTGGCTGATCACGCCGGGGATGAGCGATTTGCCCGCCGGCAGCTTGGCGCCCTCCCACACCTTCCACTCGTGCTCGTGACGCGGGTTCGCGGCCTCGAAGGAATAGGCGCCGGCGCGAATCTTTAGAATGAGGTCCACGATGTGCTTGAGCTCCAGATCGTGCACGCGCGGTCCCATATTGATGCCGTAGCAGGTGTGATGCCTCACTTTTTCCGGCGGAATGTTGCGCAGCGCATGGTTGAGCGCCTCGACGCGCAGCTGCGCCCATTTCCGAAACTGCTCGAGCGTGAGATCGGGCTCCTTGATCCAGTAGGTGACGAGATGCGGATCGTCGACCTGCAGCAGAAGGCCGGCCTTTACAATCGCCTCGTATTCCTCGCGCAGCGCGTCGGCGATGGCGAATAGATATTCCTCCTCGCTCTTGTAGTAGCCGTTGCGCTGCCAATCCGCCGCGCTCGTCGGCGAAATGGCCGGCATGAAAGCTTCCTGCGGCTTGGCGCCGTCGAGCGCCGCCTTGAGATTGTCGATGTCGGTCTTGAGTTGCGCCATGCCGCGATAGGTGACGGGCGCGGTGCAGACCATGTGGTTCTGGCGCGCGGCCACGTGGCCGTCGCCGTAGAACTCCGGGAAGGATTTGGCCTCGCGCGAGCCCGCCCACGGGCTTTGCCGCGGCGCCTCTCTGTCGAACTCGAAGCCGCCGAGACGTTCGTTGACGTATGAGACGAAGCTCGGCTTGCCGAACTCCCCGTCGTCGACGATATCGATGCCGAGGTCGGTCTGCTTGCGGACCACGTCCGCGACCGCCTCGCGCAGGCGCGCGGTGTGGGCCTTCTCGTCGATGGGCTTGCCGTCTTCCTTGGCCCGCACCAGGTCCAGCAAATCGGCGGGCCGTGGCAGGCTGCCCACGTGGGTGGTGAGAATTCGGTCGATGCTTCGCTTCATTGTTCCTCCCGCTGCGTCTTGTTTCGGATCGCGCGCCTACATCACGTCTCCCATCACCACTTCTCCCTCGGCCGGAGGCCGCTGGTAGAATTCCGGATTCATCCGGCCAGCGACCCCTTCGCGCGCGAGCGCTGCCTCGAATTCCGTGCGAATGGCGGGATCCTCCTGGTGATACGGGATGGCGCTGCCGCCTTTGCCGAGATCGATGGCGCCGTAATCCAAGAGCTGCTCGCCGGGACGGCCGGGCTTGCGCGAGCGCTGGTTGTTGGGCCCATGCCAGGCGGTAATGCGCAGGCCTTCCTTGCCGATGCCGAAATGCTGGTGGAACCAGTCGCCGCTCATCGGCGCGGCCGAGACCAGCCCGACCGGCTCGTAGTCCTGGCGCAGCACCTTGTCAGCCTTGCCGTCCCGCCACGGCGCGGTGCCGAGCGTTTCAGGCCAGGTATAGGTGTAGCCCTTGCCCTTGATGCAGACCAGCACGGCGGCGGAGGCGTGCTTGTGCGCCTTGGAATAGCGGCCGGTCTCGTGCTGGCCGATCCACAAATAGAAGCGGTTGCCGGCCATGAACGGCTCGACCCGGCGGTAGCCGGGCGAGCGGCGGTTGTCGAGGGGCAGGTCGGTGTTGACGATGTCGGGAATGAGATTGGTGCGCCGCATGGCGAGCCCGCGGATCGGGTCCGGCTCGATATCATCGCGGGGCTTGAAGTAGTCCTCCGCCCCGGCGAAGCGCTCGCTGAACGTGTAGGGACAGTTGAAGACGAAATCGGTGTTGTCGATCACGTTCATGACGTTCGGCGCCGAGGTTCCGCACAAGAGCAGCGCCGGCGCGCTCGCTGCATTCACGAGCCGGTGGTAGGCGTTGAGCGGGATCGAGAACAGCGAGCCCTTCTGCCATTCGAACACGTGCGGCTTGCCCTGCCCTTCCTGCCAGACCTCGGTCGTGCCGCGGCCTTCGACCACGAGCACGACTTTTTCATAGAGGTGCCGCTCCACGTTGAGTGCGCCGGCGGATGGGATTTCGACGAGGTAAAGTCCCCACAATCCTTCGGTGCCGAAGAGCTGGACATACGAGCCGCGACCGCCGAGCCGCTTCCAAGGCGCAAGCGGCAGGTCCTGCACGCGGCGAACCCCGATGCCGCGATAGACCGGCACGCCCTCTGCCTCCATGAAGCGGTCGTACGGCATCGGCGCGCGCTTGAACTTGCCGTAGCCGGCGTTCTCCCCGGTTTTCGGTTCGTGCCAGTGCACTTGATCGGGAGTGTCGTGCATGGGTTTCCTCGAGACGCTCGATCGCGCGTTCAGCGGCGGCGGCTTTCGAGCGCGATTTCCATCGAGCCCCGTCCAATAGTGTACACGAACTCGAAAGACGGGCGAACGGCGCCCGCGATGTCGAGGTCGTCCGCGGTTGCGGCGGACGCCGCCGCCAACGGAGTTTCGCGCTACCCGCCGCCGCGGGTCTCGGCCAAGAGCTTGCGCACATATTCCAATAGCTCCGGCGAGGCGGCGCCGATCCCGTCGATCGCACGCAGAACCCCATCGCCTCCGATCGGGCTCACGTCGACTCTGAGCTTGGCCGCATCTTCCAGGTATTGCGGATCGTCGTGCACGGCGAGGAACGCGCGCTGCAGCGCTTTGGCGCGATCAGGCGGCAGGTCCGGCGGCGCGGCGAACGGCCGAGACATCGCATAGGGCAGCTCCGCCAGCTCGATCAGCGCACGCGCCGCCTCGTTCTTGGCAAGCTCGCGCGCGGTCGGCACGTCCGGAAAATCCGGATGCCGGGTCGCGCGCGCGAACTGAACGAAGACGCGAAAACCGCCATCGGGTTTGAGCCACTCGGGCTTAACCGATCTCACCGTCGACAGATCGACGGTCCGCCCGTGGACCTCGCCGCGTTCGATCGCGAGAAAGATCGAGGCGCTGTCCGGATAGCCCACGACCTGCTTGACGTGCAGGCCGATGGTATCCCGCAGAATGACCGGCACGTCGTTGCCCGTGGCCCCTTCAGCGGTGCCGCCGAGCACGAGCGCCGGCAGGTCGGCACGGCGCGCCTCGTCGATCGATTTCACCGGCGCGTCCTTGCGCACGATCAGAATGTAGGCGTCGTGGACGAAGCTCGAGGTGGAACCGAGCCATGTGAACCTGCGCGGATTAAACTGGACGTTTGAATTGCCGCCGAGCAGGCCGATGAGCGGCATGTTGCGCGCGAACGTGCCGATAGTGGCGCCGTCCTTCGGCGCGACGTTGTAGAGGTAGTTGACCGCGCGCAGGCTGCCGGCACCCGGCATGTTCTGCACGATCACATTTGGATTGCCGGGGACGAACCTGCCGAAGTGGCGCGCCAAGAGCCGCGCATAGGTGTCGTAACCACCGCCCGGCCCATAGCCAACGATCAGATTGATCTGCTTGCCCTTGTAGAAATCGGCGACTGTATCGGCGTGCGCGGGGGTCGCCGCCAAGGCCGCGGTGACCACCATCGCCGCTCGCCAAGGCGCGAACATCCTTCCTCCGGTACGTCGTTGCAAGGGTAGTCGCGCGCGTCGGCTCATTCAATGGTTTCGTCCCCGATCTGGGTCCCTTGCTTTCACGGGCCTAGGCTCCAGCGGGAAACGAGTCCATCACCCCTAGCTCTTTCGCAGCGCAAACATCGTTTCTGCGTTGCGGTGGCAGATCTTTTCCATGTCCTCCTTGGGCAGATCGAGCGACTCCATGACTGCGATCGTGGCGCGGATGTAGCCCCTACCCTTTTCCTTGTCGAACGGACAATCGGACGCGAACAGCACGTGATCCGCCCCGAAGAACGACAGTCCGCAAATCGTCGGCGCGCGTGCCCCGGCGAGCGCGGTGTCGCCATAGAACCCCTTGAAATAGTCGAACGGCCGCTTCTTCAGCTTCTTCAAGATGAGCGAATAGTCCTCGTCCGACGTACGCGCGCCCAACTGATCCCAGCTGTGGGCGACGCGGCCTTCGAAATACGGAATGATGCCGCCGAGATGGTGCGAGATGACTTTGAGGTTGGGAAAGCGGTCCATGATGCCGGAAAAGACGAGCCGCGCCAGCGCCGCGCCGGTCTCGAACGGCCAGCCGATCACGCTGCAGATTTCGTATTTCGACGTCGTCTCGCTGCGGTAGTCCGCCATTTCACGCGTGCGGATGGGATGCAGCAGGATCGGCTTGCCCGACCTCTCGATGATCTCGTAGATCGGGAGGAACTGGTCCTGGTCGATCGGGGCGCCGTCGACGTTGGTGTGCAGCTGGATCGCGTTAGCGCCGTTCGACAATACGCGCTCGGCCTCCTTCGCCGCGGCCTCGGGTGCGTTCATGGGCAACGAGGCGGCATAGCCGACGAAACGGTCGGGATATTTGGCGACCAGCTCGGCAAGCCCGTCATTGCCGAGCCGCGCCCATTCGGGCGAATGATCGGGTCCGGTGAGCCGGTCGATCGCCGGCATGCCGAGGCAGATGACCTGCGTGTAATCTGGAAAGGAATCGACGACCCGCAGCCGCTCCTTGACGTCGTAGAGCGCCGGGATTCCCCGCATGCGTTTGCCGAGATCCTTCTGTCCCGCCGGCGATTGCAGCATCAATTCATAGATGCGCTTGGGGAAGAAATGATTGAACGCATCGATGTAACGCATGTCTTCAATCTCCTGCTGTCGTCGAGCGCGGGGGGCGGATTGTGTTGCAAGCGCGCTGATTTGTATACTCGGCAGCGCACGCGCCCAGACGCGGTCGAGTGCGAGAACGCACGCACCGCCGAGACGCGGTTCTAGGGGAGGTCGCCATGAAACGCTGGCTTATCGGGCTGCTCGTACTGCTGAGCCCGTCGGCATTGGCCCAACAATCGCCACCCGAAATTCCCTACGATTCGGTCGCAAACCTGTTGAAGCTTCCGCCGGATATGCATCTCGGCGAGGTTGCCGGGGTCGCCGTCAACTCCAAGGGGCACATCTACGTCTATTCACGCGGCGGCTCCAGCCGCGGTCCGGCCTACGGCAATACAGCCTCGCAGATTCTCGAATTCGACCGCAACGGCGTGTTCCTGCGCGAGATCGGCAAGAACCTCTACGCCTGGTCGTTTGCGCACACCGTGCGCGTCGACAAGGACGACAACATCTGGGCGACCGACAAGGGCTCGGACATGGTGATCAAGTTCAACCCGGAAGGCCGCGTCGAGATGGTGTTCGGACGCAAGTCGGAGGCCTCCGATCTCGACGCCCATCCGCACGAGCGCAACGCCAACCCGCCGCTCCCTGCCGTCGACGGCCGCTTCCGCCAGCCGACCGACGTGACCTGGGATCCACAGGGCAACATCTACATCAGCGACGGCTATGTGAATTCGCGCGTGGCCAAATACGACAAGAACGGCGACTGGGTGAAGTCATGGGGGCAGCGCGGCAAAGGCCCCGGCGAATTCAACCTCGTGCACAGCATCGCCGCCGATGCGCAGGGCAACATCTACGTCGGGGACCGCAACAACCGCCGCATCCAGGTGTTCGACGGCGACGGCACGTTCAAGCGCGAGATCAAGATCGACGTGCCGTTCGATGAAAACGCAAAGCCCGCGATCGGCAATAAGCCGGACCTCACCACCTATCTGCAAACCGGCGGCAGCTTCACCCCGGGCGCGCCATGGGCGCTCTGCATCACGCCTGGGCCGAACCAGGTGCTCTACAGCTCCGATTCCTATCCCGGCCGCGTCTACAAACTCAGCCTGGATGGAAAGGTGCTCGGCTATCTCGGCAGGTCGGGCAAGCAGCTCAAGCAGTTCGGGTGGATTCACGAGATCGCGTGCCCGTCCGAGAACGAACTCTACGTCGCCGAGATTTTGACCTGGCGGGTGCAGAAGCTGATCCTGCGGCCGGACCAGCAGAAGGCGGCGGCGGAGTGAGCAATCAGGGATTGGTGCCCACGAAGCGCGACAAACTCTGACCGCCGACATCTGGCGGCCGCTTCCTTTCAGCGTGACGGAGCGACAACAGTTTTCTGGTAGAGCTCCTGCCACTTTCGGGCGTGATCGAGGATCGCAGCCGAATCGATGAGCTGGAGCGGGCCCTGATTGAAGGGCGACTCGATGCTTCGGCTGACGGTGACGAATTGGCGCTTGGCCAGGATGTGCTGGCCCTCGTCACCGATGAGGAAATCGAAGAACAGCACCGCCGCATTCGGGTGCGGCGCGTTTCGCGCGAGCGCTTCGCCCGTGGACCGGGCGATCGCCGGCGGAATCACGAACCAGTCGAGCGGCGCGCCCCTCGTCTTTGCCTGCTCGGCCAAAAAACCGTAGACCGTGAGCGCCAACGGCACTTCGCCCGCCGCGACCAGGTTGGTGAGGAGGCTGTGACCCTTGCGCACGGACATGCCGTTCGAGGCGACGATGTCGCGGAACAGCCGAAGCCCTTGCGTCTCGCCGAAATCCATCACCACCTGCGCGAACCAGTCGAAGTCCTCCGCTTCGATGCCGAGCTTGTCCTTCCACTGCGGCCGCAGCAGATCGTAATAGGTCTTGGGCAAGCTTTCCTTGCGGATGAGATCGGTGTTGTAGGCCTGCACGAAGGTGCTGAGATAGACCGCCACCCATTGCCGGTGCGGAGCAATGGCCTGAGGGATGACGCCGGCGAGGTTGGGCGATTTCACCTCTTGCAGCAGGTTCTCGCGGTAGAGCGGCTCGAGCGCCGAGCTCGAACCGGCCATGACGTCGACCTCGAAACGCCGCGCCCTGGCCTCACCCAGGATGCGCTGTAGGAACCCTTCGGAATCCGCGCGCCAGACCTTGACCTTGACGCCGTACTTTTTGTCGAAGGCCGAAACCAAAGCGGAAATGTCATCCGGCGGTATGGAGGAGTAAAAGGTGAGTTCCTTCTCCCGCTTGGCGCCTTCGATTAACCGCTGCTCGCGGTCGGCACCTTGGTAATTCGCAATTTCGGCGACGCCGCTGATCTGGGCGAGCGCGCAAGGAGCGAGCAGCGGCAGCAGCACCAGTGCCGCCAAGCTTTCATGAAGGTTGCACGTAGAATGTGTCGGAGATATCGCATGCGACCGAGCTCCGCGCCGCGGTTGGTGTCGCTCGCAAAGCATGGCACAATTTCATGCGCCCTGTCAGCGTCGCGAGCGTGCAAACGCCAAGCGAGGCCGCGAATGAAGATCGTCAAGCTCGAGGACTTCCATGCCGATGGCGGCTGGGACACCTATTCCTTCCTGAAGATCACCACCGACGAGGGCATCACCGGCTGGTCCGAGTTCAACGAGAGCCGCCGCAAGGGCATGACCGCCCTGATCCACGGCCTCGGTGCCGCCCTCATCGGTGAAGACCCATGTGCGATCGCGCGCATCGACGCGGCGCTCTACGCCCGCTCCCGATCGACCTCGGGCGGGCTCACATCGCACGCCATCGCGACAATCGAAAATGCCTGCCTCGACATCCGCGGCAAGGCGCTCGGAGTTCCGGTCTGCGAGCTTCTCGGCGGCGCGGTCCGTGAGCGCATGCCGGTCTACTGGT
>VAZL01000389.1 GCA_005883445.1 Alphaproteobacteria bacterium
GGCGAGGATGAGCAGTGGATCGACGCGTTGCAGGGGACCTACAAGGAGACGTTCCTCCTGCATTACAACTTCCCGCCGTTCTCGGTCGGCGAGACCGGACGCATGGCCGGGCCGCGGCGTCGCGAGATCGGCCACGGCAAGCTCGCGTGGCGCGCCATCCATCCGATCTTGCCGGCGCACCACGAATTTCCCTACACGCTGCGTGTAGTGTCGGAGATCACCGAGTCGATCGGCTCCTCCTCGATGGCCACCGTATGCGGCACGTCGCTGGCGCTGATGGACGCCGGCGTCCCGCTCAAGCGCCCGACCGCCGGCATCGCCATGGGCCTCATCCTCGAGGACAAGCGCTATGCCGTGCTGTCCGACATCCTCGGCGACGAGGACCATCTGGGCGATATGGACTTCAAGGTGGCAGGCACCGAGCGGGGCGTGACCTCGCTGCAGATGGACATCAAGATCGCCGGCATCACCGAGGAGATCATGCGCGTCGCGCTCGGCCAGGCGAAGGACGGGCGCATGCACATCTTGGGCGAGATGTCGAAGGCCTTGACGCAGCACCGCGACCAGCTCGGCGAGCACGCGCCGCGCATCGAGGTGTTCAACATCCCGGTCGACAAGATTCGCGAGGTGATCGGATCCGGCGGCAAGGTGATCCGCGAGATCGTGGAGAAGACGGGCGCCAAGATCGACATTGCCGACGACGGCACCGTGAAGGTGGCCTCCGCCAACGGCGACGCGATGAAGGCCGCGATCAATTGGATCAAGTCGATCGCGTCCGAGCCCGAGGTCGGTCACATCTACGAGGGAACCGTGGTCAAGGTGATGGATTTCGGCGCCTTCGTGAACTTCTTCGGCGCCAAGGACGGCCTCGTGCACATCAGCCAGCTCGCGCCGCGCCGGGTGCAAAAGGTCACCGACGTCGTCAAGGAAGGCGACAAGGTCAAGGTTAAGCTTCTCGGCTTCGACGAGCGCGGCAAGGTGCGCCTCTCCATGAAGGTCGTCGACCAGGCGACCGGCGAGGATTTGGAGGCCAAGCAGAAGGCCGAGGCCGAGCAACAGCGCACCGACCAGCAGCGCGAGGCGGCTGGCGCGGAATAGCTGAAACCCGCGCTGTGACATTGAACGGGCGGCCGAGAGGCCGCCTTTTCATTCTTCTGCGATCAAATTGAGCCGCATGTGCGCTCCGGCACCGGCGGACCTACTGCGCTGCGTCCTTGGCGATAGCGCTCTCGTTCGCCGCGGTTTCGTCCTTGAGCGAGGCGGGATGCGGCATCGCGATGACGTTGTAGCCGGAATCGACGAAGTGGATGTCGCCGGTGACGCCGGTGGAGAGGTCCGAGAGCAGATAGAGCGCGGCACCTCCGATCTCGTCCAGCGTCACGCCCCGGCGCAGTGGCGCGTGGCGCTGCTGGAAGGCGAACATCTGCCGCGCGTCGCCGATGCCGGCACCGGCCAGCGTGCGGATCGGCCCGGCCGATATGGCGTTGACGCGGATGGCGGACGGCCCGAAGTCGACCGCGAGATAGCGCACCGAGGCCTCCAGCGCCGCCTTCGCAACCCCCATGACGTTGTAGTTCGGCATCGCGCGCTGGCCGCCGTTGTAAGTCAGCGTGAGCATCGCTCCGCCAGCCGGCATCAGCGTCGCCGCGCGTCTCGCCACCTCGGTGAAGGAGAAGCAGGAGATGATCATCGTGCGCACGAAGTTCTCGCGCGTGGTGTCGGCGTAGCGGCCCTTGAGCTCGTTCTTGTCGGAGAAGGCGATGGCGTGGACGAGAAAATCGAGCGAGCCCCATTTCTCCGCAATGGCGGCGAACGTGGCCTCCACCGAGGCGATCTGCTCGACATCGCACGGCAGCAGCAGCGAAGCTCCCACGGAATCTGCCAGCGGCTTGACGCGCCGGCCGAGCGCCTCGCCCTGATAGCTAAACGCAAGCGTGGCGCCCTGACCCGCGAGCGTCCTGGCGATGCCCCACGCGATCGAGTGGTCGTTGGCGACCCCCATGATCAGCCCGCGCTTGCCCTGCATCAATTGCGTCATGGCGCCCAAACTTCACCGCTCTGCCGCCCGCTCCTCGCGCGGGCCGAATTGACCGTCATGCGTCCCTCAAACGTCGAGGCGCTTGAGCACCACCGAGGCATTCGTGCCGCCGAAGCCGAACGAGTTCGACAGCACGCAGCCGAGCTTCACGTCGTCGCGGCGTTCGCGCACGATCGGCACGTCGGCGAAAGCCGGATCGAGATTCTCGACATTGGCGCTTTCGCAGACGAAGCCGTTGTTCATCATCAGCAGCGAATAGATCGCTTCCTGCGCGCCGGCCGCGCCGAGCGAATGGCCGGTAAGTGATTTCGTCGCCGCGATCGGCGGACATTGTTCGCCGAAGACTTCGCGGATCGCCTCGATCTCCTTGACGTCGCCGATCGGGGTCGAGGTCGCGTGCGGGTTGATGTAATCGACCGGCGCCTTGACGTTCTTGAGCGCCATTTTCATGCACCGCACCGCCCCTTCGCCCGATGGCGCCACCATGTCGAAGCCGTCGGAGGTGGCGCCATAGCCGGCGACCTCGCCGTAGATGCGCCCGCCGCGAGCCTTGGCGTGTTCGAGCTCCTCCAGCACCAGCACGCCGGCGCCGCCGGCGATGACGAAGCCGTCACGGTCGACGTCGTAGGCGCGCGACGCCTTCTGTGGCGTCCGGTTGAAGCTCGACGACATGGCGCCCATGGCGTCGAACAGCACCGAGAGCGTCCAATCGAGCTCCTCGCAGCCGCCGGCAAACATCACGTCCTGCTTGCCCATCTGGATCACTTCGGCGGCGTTGCCGATGCAGTGGTTCGAGGTCGCACAGGCCGACGAGATCGAATAGTTGACGCCTTTGATCTTGAACCAGGTGGCGAGCGTCGCCGAGGCGGTGGACGACATCGCTTTGGGCACGGCGAAGGGTCCCACACGCTTGGGGCTCTTGTTGCGGGCGGTGTCGGCCGCCTCGACGATGGCGCGCGTCGACGGCCCGCCCGAGCCCATGACGATGCCGGTCATCTCGTGGGAAATTTCGCCCTCCTCGAGCCCGGCGTCGCGGATCGCCTGCTCCATGGCAACGTGGTTCCAGGCCGCGCCGCCGCCGAGAAAGCGCATGGCGCGACGGTCGATCGCGTCTTCCGCGTTGAGGGTAGGCGCTCCGTGCACCTGACAGCGAAAGCCGAGCTCGGCGTATTTTTCGGCGCGCGAAATGCCCGACTTGGCCTCGCGCAGGCTCGCCAGAACTTCCTGGGTGTTGTTGCCGATCGATGAGACGATGCCCATCCCGGTGACGACGACCCGTCTCATGCATGCCTCGTCCGCATCTCGATGCGCAGAGCGAGCGCTCCGGCCGCCGTCAACCTCCGCTCGGCTGCATCACTTCGTCGCGGAACAGACCGACCTTGAGGTCCATCGCCCGATAGATGATCGAACCGTCCGCCGACAGCCAACCGTCGGCGATGCCGAGCACGAGCTTGCTGCGCATGACCCGCTTGATGTCGATGCCGTAGACCACGTTCTTGACGGTGGGAAGAACCTGGCCGGAGAGTTTCAATTCGCCCAGCCCGAGCGCGCGTCCCTTGCCGGGAGCGCCCAGCCAGCCCAGGAAGAAGCCCAGCAGCTGCCAGAGCGCATCGAGGCCCAGGCAGCCGGGCATGACCGGATCGCCCTTGAAATGGCAGGGGAAGAACCACAGGTCCGGCTTGAGCTCGAGCACGGCGCGGACCAGGCCCTTGCCGTATTCGCCGCCGGCTTCCGCGATCTCGGAGATGCGGTCGAACATGAGCATGGGAGGCAGCGGCAGCTGGGCGTTGCCCGCGCCGAACAATTCGCCCCGCGCGCAGGCCAATAGGTCATCGTAGCCGAAGCTGGTGCGCCGGTTCTCCATCCGCGTCCTGTCTGTGGCCGCCTGGTGAATGCCCAAAGCGAGGAACTCCTAACATAGGCGGCTCGGGGGGCAAAGCCTGCTACCCCCTGCCGAATATCGCCCAGATTAGAATAGTCCGAGTGTTGTTGCGAGGGAGTTGCATGTTCGGCGCCATATGTTACAAATGCAACAATCATTGCCGGATCAGTGTCTAAAGGTTCAGTTGTGCCCATGACGCCGTCGCGTACCATCGTTTTCACCAAGGCCGCCGAGGACGCTGAGCGGTTGCCGAGTACGTCGGCGCGCTCCGCGCTCACCGGCTGTCCCTGGCACGACGTGAAGTCCATGCTGCGCGACGTGGGCCTTCGTCCGACGCGCCAACGCATGGCGCTCGGCTGGATCCTGTTCGGCAAAGGCGACCGCCACATCACCGCCGAAATGCTCTACGAGGAGGCGACCAAGGCCAAGGTGCCGGTATCGCTTGCCACCGTCTACAACACGCTGCACCAGTTCACCGATGTCGGGCTGTTGCGCCAGGTCGCGGTCGACGGCTCGAAGACCTATTTCGACACCAACGTGTCCCAGCACCACCACTTCTTCATCGAGGGGGAGAACGATCTGCTCGACATTCCCGACAAGGACGTGGTCGTGGGCAGGACGCCGATCCCGCCGGAAGGCTACGAGGTCGCGCGCATCGATGTGGTGGTGCGGCTGCGCCGCAAGGCGCGCTGAGCGGCTTTCTTTCTTCCATCATTGCGCGCTCGTGTCGGCCGGCATTGCCGGCCGTTGACGTTTTCGAATTACTCGACCTTCTCGTTCGGATAGACGCCCCAGAGCTGCTCCTGCACGACCCAACCGTCGAAGCCCGCTCCGGCGATGCGGCACCAGCTTCCGGTGCAGCGTTTGACCGCGGCGAGCACGCCCGCCTGCAGCCGCGCAATCACCGTGGCGCTGCTGTCACCCTGGTCATAGAGCGGCACCAGCTCTTTCTTGTCCTTGGGCGTGACCACCGCCGTACGCCGGCCGGAGAGCAGTGAGTGGTAAACCCAGCCCTCCGATCCTTCCCAATCGCGGATGCGCCGCCAATTGTCCGACTCGGCGGTAATCTCCACCGGCAAGCCGGCGCGGGTATAGACGAAGGTCACGTCGTGGTCGCGCGTCGGGCCGCCGCGCACATTGACGCGATCAGGCTTGAGGCTGACGAAGCGCGGCATCGGCAGGCCGCTCTTGGGGCCGGTGCCGAACTCGCCCGCGGCACGCGCCGTCGCGGCGCAGGTCAGCGCCGCGATCAAAGCGAGAGCCGTCACCGGCGCGCGCCGCACGATCCGCCAACTGCGCTTTGAATTCATCGGTTCAGGGCGCCGGAAAAATCATGCTGCCGATTGGCTCACGCGCGGTCCGCGACGGCCGCGATGCGGGCCTTTGTCTTCACACGTCCATCTGTTACAGAGGGATCCCAACCCGCGTAAGGAACGCCAGTGTCCGGCATGGGGGTTAAAGAGACCTGAACGGAGGAACCCGTTCGCGGGCTGGCGAGGTGGCGAAGGGCGAACCATGGCGAGCCGCAAGAAACCCCTGGTCGTCGTCACGCGCAAGCTTCCGGACAGCATCGAGACGCGCATGCGCGAACTCTTCGACGCGCAGCTCAACCTCGATGACAAGCCCATGACACCGGCGCAGCTCGCCGATACCGTCAAGAGCGCCGATGTGCTGGTGCCCACGGTAACCGACCGCATCGATGCATCGGTGCTGAGCAAGGCCGGCGATAAACTCAAGCTCATCGCCAACTACGGCAACGGCGTCGACCACATCGACGTCGCGACCGCGCTGAGCCGCGGTATCACGGTGACCAATACGCCGGGCGTTCTCACCGAAGATACCGCGGACATGACGATGGCGCTCATCCTGGCCGTGCCGCGCCGTCTGGCCGAGGGTGCCGCGGTGCTGAGCGAGGACAAGCCGTGGCACGGCTGGTCGCCGACCTGGATGCTCGGCCACCGCATCTGGGGCAAGCGCCTCGGCATCATCGGCATGGGACGGATCGGCCAGGCGGTGGCGCGCCGCGCCCGCGCCTTCGGGCTGCAGATCCACTACCACAACCGCCGCCGCGTGCCGCCGAAGATCGAGGAGGAGCTGACCGCCACCTATTGGGAGAGCCTCGATCAGATGCTCGTCCGCATGGACATCATCTCGGTCAACTGCCCGCACACGCCGGCGACCTTTCATCTGCTCTCCGCGCGCCGGCTCAAGCTCATTCGCCCGGAGGTCTACATCGTCAACACCGCGCGCGGCGAGGTGATCGACGAGAACGCGCTGGTGCGGCTGATCTCCTCGGGCGACATCGCCGGCGCGGGGCTCGACGTGTTCGAGCACGAGCCCGCGGTCAACCCGAAGCTCGTCAAGCTCGCCCGCTTGGGCAAGGTGGTGCTGCTGCCGCACATGGGCTCGGCCACGCTCGAAGGCCGCATCGACATGGGCGAGAAGGTGATCGTCAACATCAAGACGTTCCTGGACGGGCACCGGCCTCCCGACCGCGTGCTGCCGTCGATGCTGTAACCGATTGCTGCGGTTCGCCGCGATTTGCTGTATCGTGGAGCCGACGCAATTCCAGGGAGAGCCGCCATGCGCGCTTTGCTCATAGCCGGCGTGGCTGTCGTCGCGGTGACCGCGCCCGCCTTTGCCGCCGCGCTTGCACCGAACGAAATCCAAGCGACCTTTTTCACCGGTCAGCCCTTCACCGCCGCGGCGACGAATATCAAGTACAAGATGACATTCAGCCCCGACGGCAAGATGACGCGCGAGCCGGTCGGCGCGGGCGGCTCCAAGGCTGAAGGCACGTGGAAGCTCACCAAGGACGGCTTCTGCACCACCTGGCAAGGCTCCAAGGCCAACTGCTTCAAGATCATTACCGCGGGCGACAACAAGTGGTCGGTGATGAAGGGAACCACCGCGGTCGCGACCTGGACGAAGTGAGACCTGGACGAAGTGAGACCTGGACGAAGTGAGACCTGGACGAAGTGAGACCGGCGCCGCGGCGCGGACGAGAGCGCCGGCTGTTTTCCCCAGACCTATCGCCTG
>VAZL01000907.1 GCA_005883445.1 Alphaproteobacteria bacterium
GTCCTTCCTGCAGACAAAAGCCCTGCGGGGGCGGTACCCGCGCATGGGGCCGCCAGAGGCGCGCTTGATCAATTAGCCTTGACTCCTTCACCTTGACACATGGCGCGCGCGAACGGGGAAGGCCATCCGGCTCCCGCTCTGCAAGGAACTCGTAAACACATTGGGAGCCATTGCGATGCCAATCCATCGCTTCCTGGAAAATCATACATTGGACCAGACGAGATCAGGATCCTGGCCGCGACGCCCGGCCTATGGTGGTTGCGCGCTTGACAATTCCTCTCGCTATTCCCAAATAATATACGATTGGTTCATAAATAGCGGGGTGTAGTCGGCAGGGACTGAACCGATCAGCTCCGGAAAATCGTGAGCATTTCCTCGGGGGACCTTTCTCCACTGCGAATACGAAGAATTCGTTTGTTGGGCGGCTCGGCCGCAAAGGGTGGCGTACATGCCACCAGCGCTGGTGTTCGTCCTTCGTGTGCCGCATGGAGCATATTTCACCTGCCATTACGAAGGAGTGAGCCATGCAGAATGGCCCAAAGACAGTCATGAGTAGGCGCCAACACAAACCGGCGGCGTCATTTGCTGCCCGCTCAATGCGGTGGACCTCGAGTGCCGCCCGCCCAGACCCGAAGGGCCCTCAAAACGCGCAAAGAAGCTATGAGCGGTATCTCGCGCTGGCCCGAGCTGAAGCCCAGTCCGGCAATGTGATCGGGGCGGAGAACTACTACCAGCACGCTGAACATTATTTCAGATCGATGTCCTCGGACCGAGGAACGACATAGGAGACTTCGTCGCGAGCGGCACCTTCCAGAGATTTTGTCGAACGAACGCAACGGTCTTGGGC
>VAZL01000908.1:0-562 GCA_005883445.1 Alphaproteobacteria bacterium
TGAGCAGCGTCCTCAGTAGGTTGAAGCCCGAACCGGTAATTCAAGCCGACCTGAACCAATACATAGGCTTGGTGCCTTCGAAAAAGCCTTTGGTCGGACGCGCTCTTGCCGATTATGAACCTCGCGCCTCTAACCTCAGCGACAATGCCCGATAGCCGCTCGATCATTTCCAGCGGTAGGGTCCAGTCGGACCATCCGGCGCTCGTTCAGGAACCTCGGGTCAGTCTATGCCACCATTAACTGGACAGCTTCGCGCGGGTGATCTACGGCCGATTCGTCAACACCACAACTTCCGAAGGAGGAAGGTCCCGGATTTCCACGAATGCCGAGCCGTTTCTGTTCTTCACCGGAATCTTCTCTCCAACAGGATGCGGGCCGGCGTAAGCGCTTCCGACAGCAGCCTGCGCGGAGTTCGCGATCACGGTCAGGAACGGTGTCACCCCGCGAAACGGATCTCCGGCAGCGGATGGCGAGTTCAAGTTCGTATCCACCACCACATCGCCGCCCCGCGCTTCGTTGCCATGGCCGTTTACAATGCACAAAGCCTCCTCGTCATCCAGAA
>VAZL01000908.1:571-2420 GCA_005883445.1 Alphaproteobacteria bacterium
TTGATACTGCCGCCCGTAGCGCAACACGGGGAAGCCCTTCCGCACCTCAATGAGTGCGGCGATCCGGACGTAAGCCGGAGAGGTGGGATTAAAGCAGTGAGCTCCGGTGGTGCCAAAGGCGCCGAACCCCGGCAGCGAGTTGTCGAACCCGGCGCCGCCCGTGGCGAGGCCATCGAGGCCAGACTTACGCGGATGTTGCGGGCCAAACATGGCCTCGCGCAGGAAGGCGTCGTTGCCGCCAAACTTCGGCAAGAACACTTCCTGACCAGGCTCCGGTCCCGATAGGGACTGCTCGGTCCCGTAGTAGATGCACGGAATTCCCAAGCTGAAAAGCTGGATGGCGACGCCCGCAACGACTTGATGATTGTTCCCGGCGCGGAAGGAGAATCGGATCTTCTCGCCGAAGACGTGGTCGTGATCGTCGAGAACGCTTACGCGCCGCTGACTGCTGTTGCGATGTGACCCGAGGTCGTCATCCCAAATCTTCAGCAGATCGAAGTAGCTCGCGGGCGCGACCAGTCCTTTCGCGACGGAGCGGAGTGCGAGCTTGGTCTGGCCGAGGTCAAGGGTGGCATTCAAGTTGCTGCCCAGCACTTCGAGGTAACGATCGGCGTTGCTGTCGTCGCCAGCCACCTCGCCAACCAGAAAGAAATTGGATTTGCCGAGGTTGGCAGCGAACTCCTTGATCGATCCGCAGAAATTGCGTCCGGTCTCCTCATCGACATGCTTCAGCGTATCCACGCGAAAGCCGTCGCAGTCGGTCAGTGCGATCCAGTATTTGTAGCATCGCGTGATGTCGTCCAATGCAGTTGTGCCGTCGTAGTTGATGTCGCGATCGCCAACGAAATCAGTACGACGCATTTCCGCGTGCGGGTCGCCGATGTCGCCTGCCCCGAGATCGCCCTCGCCGGCGCGGCTGTAATATTCGTCGCGCTGAAACTCCCTTGGCCAGACGCCGTCATCGGCTCCATGGATCGTATTGGTTAGACCGCCTCCGCGGTTCCTCCAATCTCCCTTTTGGTAGAACCTAGGCCACGGCAAAAATGGAGGCTGGTCCTGGCCGTTGGCGTAGATCCAGTTGTTGCCTGTATGATTGAAAACGACATCGAGCAGAATGCGGATACCGCGGTTGTGTGCTTCCGCGACCAACTGAACCATGTCCTGACGATTGCCGAATCGGGGATCGATGTCGAGGAAGTCTTGGATGGCGTAGCCGTGATAGCTGTCAAAGTGGGTGCGCTGTTTGAAGGTCGGACCAACCCAAAGCGTGGTTACGCCGAGCCCATTAAGATAGTCGAGCTTCGACGTGATTCCGCTTAATGTGCCGCCCTGAAAGCGACCACCCCCCGAAGCGGCCCATTCGTCCCAGCGAAATCCGGCCGGCCTGTTCACCGCGCGGTCCTTGGGGTCGACGAGCGGCCGACCGGATTCCGCGCCATCACTGAAGCGATCGGGAAGCAGGAAGTAGATGACTTCATCCCGCCAATCCGTGGGTGAGGGGAAGAAACTCGTCCGGCGCGGCAGCGCCACCGATCTCACGCTGTCAGGACGTTCGCGAGCAAGAATATTATGGGCGAAGCTCATGGGGTTGCGTCCCGGGGCGTGTACTAGATAAATTCTCGAATTGCGGTTCCCCGACGGTTCTACTGTTTCGCTTGTCGTGGGCTCTGAGAAGCTGGCGCCCCGGCGTCTTAACTCGGCAGCCCACTCGGTAGTGGTGTCGACCATCTTACCGCCGCGCCTCTCGCTTGTACGCCAAATCCGTGAAGCGTCAATTTTTCTGCGAGAGACTTATTCGGCCGAGAGGATCCTGCTTCCGCGCGAAGAAATCGATCACCTCGGTGTCTTC
>VAZL01000390.1 GCA_005883445.1 Alphaproteobacteria bacterium
ATCTCGGGATGGGTCTCGGCGAAGCGGCTGAGCCGGTGGACGAGCCACTTCGCTGCGAAATTCGGCGAGGTGCTCACGGTCAGCGCGCCGCCGCGCTGGCGTTGCAGCAATCGCTCGGTTCCATCGCCGATGCGGTCGAAAGCATCGCGCACCACCACGAGATAGGCGCGGCCTGCCTCGGTGATCACCAGCCGCTGTCGTTCGCGATTGAACAGCTTCAACCCGAGTTCGGCCTCGAGTGCTTTCACCTGATGGCTGACGGCGCCCTGGGTGACGCAGAGTTCCTCGGCGGCGCGCGTGAAGCTCTCATGGCGGGCCGCGGCTTCGAAAGCCTTGAGCGCATTGAGCGGCGGCAAGCGGCGCGGCATGGGCCAACCGAAATCATGAGAAAAACTGAGGCAGGCTAATCAAAACGTGCGTTATCTGCAACGAAATTTGGGGCTCGGCGCTGCGGCCAATTCATCATCTATGGCTTCGGGCCGAGCCCGGGCGGAGCCGCTTCGCATCGAACGGTATCTTCGTTGGCCCGACGTTCGGCGCCCATTGCGTCGATCGCGCGCAGTGGCTAAATCCCGCGAGCGGAGCACGCCTCGCGGGGAGACCATGCGCGCGGAAGTCGAAAATATCGTCGACGAGATCAAGCAGTCGGTCGGGCTGCTGAGGAGGCATCTTTGACTTCGACAAGGCGCGCGCGCGCCTCGCGGAGCTCAACAAGCAGGCCGAAGACCCCACGCTCTGGAACGACCAGCAGCGCGCGCAACGCGTGATGCAGGAGCGCACCGCGCTCGAGGACCAGCTCACCGCCATCGGCCGCATCGAGCAGGAGCTCGACGATCAAATCACCATGATCGAGCTCGGCGAGGCCGAGAAGGACCACAAGGCCGTCGCCGACGCCGAAACGGCGCTGCACAAGCTTAAGACAGAGGTGGCGCGGCGCGAGTTGGAGGCGTTGCTGTCGGGCGAAGCCGACGCCAACGACTCCTATGTCGAGGTCCATGCCGGCGCGGGCGGCACCGAGAGCCAGGACTGGGCCAGCATGCTGCTTCGCATGTATACGCGCTGGGCCGAGCAGCACGGCTACAAGATCGACTGGCTCGAAGAGACCGAAGGCGAGGCGGCGGGCGTCAAGTCGGCAACGGTCCAGATCAAGGGCCGCAATGCCTTCGGCTGGCTCAAGACCGAGAACGGCGTCCATCGGCTGGTGCGCATCTCGCCCTTCGACGCCAACGCGCGCCGGCACACCTCGTTCGCCAGCGTCAACATCTATCCGGTGGTGGACGACCGCATCAACGTCGACATCAAAGAGGCCGACGTCAGGGTCGACACCATGCGCGCCGGCGGCGCCGGCGGCCAGCACGTCAACAAGACGGAGTCGGCGGTACGTCTCACCCACATCCCGACCAACATCGCGGTGGTGTGCCAGAACGACCGCTCGCAGCATCGCAACCGGGCACAAGCCTGGCAGATGCTGCGGGCGCGCCTCTATGAGCGCGAATTGAAACTGCGCGAGGAAAAAGCCGCCGCCGAGCAGGCCGCCAAGACCGACATCGGCTGGGGCCACCAGATCCGCTCCTACGTGCTGCAGCCCTACCAGATGGTCAAGGACCTGCGCACCGGCGTGCAGACCTCGAACACCGCCGCGGTGCTCGACGGCGACCTCGACCAGTTCATGGAGGCCGCGCTCGCGCAGAAAGCCTTCGGCACCGCGCCGAAGGACGTGGAGGACGTGGATTAGGCCGCCTCACAGGCTGCCGGCAAGCCTTTGCCCCGCGCGCAGGAATTTCTGCGGATCGATCGCCTCGCCGCGCAGCCGCGTTTCGTAGTGCAGGTGCGGTCCGGTCGAGCGTCCGGTCGAACCGACCTTGCCGATGATCTGTCCGGTCTTGATTGACTGGCCGACGCGAACGTCGATCGACGACAGGTGACCGTAGCGGGTCGACAATCCGTTCCCGTGATCGATGTCGACCGCGCGGCCGTAGCCACCACTCCAGCCCGCGGCGGTCACCGTGCCGTCGGCAGTGGCGCGCACCACGTCGCCGGTCTCGCCGTGGAGATCAAGCCCGGTATGCATGGCCGGCCGGCCCAGGAACGGGTCGATGCGGACGCCGAAGCCCGATTGCAGATCGAGCTCGCCGTCGATCGGCTTGCGCACGGGAACGGCGCCCAGCGTGCGCGTGAGGCGGGAGATCTGCGCGCGCGTGACCTGGATGCGATGAAGCTGGCGCTCGAAGCTCATCGCATCTTTGGGCAGCTGCGCCGGGATGAATGGACCGCCGAGCGCGCCGGCACCGTCGCGGGTTGCGGGCTTGTTGATGTCGAGGCCGAGTTCGATCAGCACGCCGCGCATGCGCCGCGCCTTCGAATCGTAATTGTCCGCGATCGAGTCGACCGTCGCCGCCTGCCGCTGCTCGAGGCGATCGAGCGAGGCCTGCAGGCGGGCAATGACGCCGCCGATGCCGCCCGCGCCTTTGGCGAGAATGCCGGCGCGAGGATCGATCGTGGTGCGATCGAACGGGATGGCGAAGGCGCCCTTGTCGCGAGATGCTTTCGCCGGCGTTGCCCGCGGCTCGCCGACCCAACTCCCGCGCGCCGGCGGCCTGAGCGCGCCGGTCATGTCGCCGAGGCCGTTAAGCGCGCTGGCACGCGACTCCAGCGCCGTTTGCCGGCGCAGAATCTGATCGAGCTTTTGCTCGTATTGCTCCTGGTCGAGCAACTGGCGGCCGCCTGGCGCGCGACCAGCCGGGTGAGCACGTCCTCGCGAAAGGCGAAATAGGTGGCGGTGCTGATGGTCCACAGCGCCATGACCACCAGCGTGCCGACAACGACCCAGAAGGCGATCGGCCCGAGGCGCACCTGACGGCCGGCATGGACGAGGCTCAGGCCCGCCCGCCGCGCATCCTGCGGCCGGCAGGAATCATCGCGATGATGGTACTGTGAAGACAACCGTCGAGGCATTCACGCTTCCCCGCCGGTTCCCTACGTCGGCCGATATTACCTCCGCGCTAACTCGCGCCGATTCGCGCCAACACGGTTAATTTTCAGGAAAGGATGTGCACCGGCGCCAGCCCGTCCTAGCTTTCTGGGCATTCGGGCGCGAAGCCATGAAAAATCAATGGCTTGCCGGGTGCGGCCCGGGCGTCGGTTTTGGTAAGGAAAATGGAGCTTGCGCGCCTTGAAAACGGCGGGGGACATGAAACCGCCGCCATCACGCCGCCCCTTTAAACGCGCGGGTTTTCGCCCGTGCGTGGACCTCCATGTGCCTTCCTTTCGTCCCTTTTGCGGGGTCTCAATGAGGGGTTGAACACGCGCGGAAAAGTGCCGCTGGGTCGACATAAGTGCCGGGGACTTGTCGACCGCGGCAAAAGGGGGCCGGTTCGCCGTAGACGTCGGTTGTGACGCGGGCGGAATCGGTGGTCGAGGGGACGCCACGTCGGGGCATGGCGGCTGGACAACCTTATCCGACTCTCGAGGCTCTCCTGAAGCTGGAGGCGAGCCTCAAGGAGCATTTGTGCGGGCACGAGGCATCGCCGCAGGAGGGCGATGAGCTTCGCCGCGTCCGCGCGTGCTCGCCGCTCTCCTCGAGGTCGCGCCTGGGCGAGGGGTGGATGCGGCTGCGCAAATTCGTCCGCGCGTGGTGTCCGCAGCTGCGCAAATTCGCCATCGTCGGCGGCACGCTCGGCGGCCTTGTCTTCCTCGCGATGGTCGCGCTTTGGTGGCGCCTGTCCAGCGGTCCGATCGAGCTCGATATCGCCACGCCATGGCTGACCGCGGCGATCAAGGAAAATTTCGGGCCCGGCCACGAGGTCGAGATCGGCGGCACCCAGATCGAGCGCGACGCCAACAAGCGACGCACGTCGCTGCGCATTCGCGACATCGTGGTGCGCGACGCGGACGGCAGCATCGTAGCGAGCGCGCCCAAGGCGGAAGTCGGCATTTCCGGTGCGGGCCTGCTCGCCGGTCGCATCCGCGCCGAGCGGCTGAGCTTGGTCGGCGCCGAGATGGCGGTGCGCATCGAGTCGGACAGCAAGGTCACGATCTTTGCCGGCAGCAACAAGCGCCCGTTCGTCACCGCTTCGGCCATGCTGCCACCGGTCGTCCCTGCGCAGGCGTCACCGCCGGCAAAGGTTGAACGCGCCGCCGCAGCTGCCTCAGCTGCGCCGGTCACCCCACCCGCTCCGGCCGCGGGCGCGGGCTCGACCGCACGCAACGGCGTTCCCGACCTCGCCGCGCTGCTGACTTGGATCGAGAGCCTCGACGCCGGCAGCTTGGACGGGCGCGACCTCACCGAGATCGGCCTGCAGGATGGCAACCTCACCGTCGACGACCAACGCAATGGCAAGCAGTGGACGTTCACCGATATCGATCTCAGCGTGACGCGTCCCAAGGGCGGCGGCATCGCGATTGCGCTCGGCTCGCAAGCGGTCGAACGCCCGTGGCGCATGCGCGCGGCGATGACGCCGGGCCAACACGGCCACCGCATCATCGACATCGAGATGCAAAAAGTCTCGACCAAGGATGCGATGCTCGCCATGCGATGGGGCGATGATCAATACGAGATCGATCTGCCGCTGACGGGGCGCATCCGCGCCGATATCGGTCCCGATGGCATTCCGCACATGCTCGACGGCCGGATGGCCGTGGAGAAGGGCGTCGTGGTCGATCTCGACGACCCGCTCGTGCGCGTTCCGATCGACCGCGCCGAGATCAGTCTCGATTGGGATAGGACTCGCCAGGCGCTGATGATGCCTTTCCAGGTGGTGTCCGGCGGCAGCCGCATCACCCTGCTCGCGCAATTCAACGCGCCGCGCGACAGCAGCGGCGTTTGGGGGCTGGAAGTTTCCGGCGGCAGCTTGATGCTGGCCTCTGCGCCGGCCGATCCCAATGCGCTCATGCTCAACCGCGTCCTGCTGAAGCTGCGGATCAATCCCAACAAGCAGCGCATCGATCTCGAGCCGAGCGAGTTGGGCAACACCGATCTCGGCCTTGCGCTCAGCGGCAGCCTTGATTTTTCGAGCGAAGATCCCCGCCTGACGCTTGGAGTTGCGAGCACGCGCATGTCAGTCGCGGCCATGAAGCGGATTTGGCCGGTCACCGTGGCATCGAAGGTGCGCGCCTGGGTGCTCGATCACGTTCAGGCCGGTACGGTCGAGCGGTTGGACGTTTCGACCAACGCGCCGTGGTCCACGCTCAAATCGAGCGGCCCGCCGATTCCCGACGACGGTTTGTTGATCCAGATCATCGGCCACGGCGCCGAGATCCGGCCGGTCGAGGGCCTGCCGGCAATCCGCGATGCCGACGTCAACGTGCAGATTTCCGGCCGCACGGCGGCCATCAATGTCGGCCGCGGCAACGTGGAGATATCGCCCGGTCGCAAGCTCTCGATCACCAGCGGCGTGTTCGAGGTACCCGATACCTTCCCCAAGGGGCCGCCGGCGAAGGTCCGCTTCCGCCTCGATGGATCGGTGCCGGCCGCGGCCGAACTCTTGGGGATGCCGCGGCTGCGCGAGTATTCGGGTGCGCCGATCGAGCCGGCGACCAGCCGCGGGACGCTGACCGCGCAGGTCACGCTCGCGATGCCGCTGAAGGAGGATCTGACGCCCGGGTCTTCGCTCTACACCATCAACATGGACGTCGCCAACTTCGCCGCCGAACGCATGGTGATGGGCCAGAAGGTCGAGGCCGCACTGCTCAAGGTGAGCGCCAACAACCTCGGCCACTGGATCCGCGGGGACGTCAAGATCAACGGCGTCCCCTCCGCGCTCGACTATCGCAAGCCGCGCGACGGCGACGCCGACATTCGCTTCCAGGCCACGCTCGACGAGAACGGGCGCAGCAAATTCGGTTTTGATCTCGGCAGCTCGCTCACCGGACCGGTGCCGATCAAGCTCAGCGGACGCGTGCCGGCAAACGAGGGCGAGAGTCGCTTTGCTATCGAGGCCGACCTCACTCAGGCCAAGGTCGACAATCTGCTGCCAGGATGGTTGAAGGCTCCAGGCCGGGCGGGGCGCGCGACCTTTACCCTCATCAACAAGCCGGCGGGGACGCGGTTCGAAGATCTGGTGATCGAAGCCTCCGGCGCTGCGGTCAAAGGCGTAGTCGAGGTCGATTCCGCGGGCGACGTCGTCTCCGCAAATTTCCCCCTCTTTGCCCTTTCGGACGGAGACAAGGCCACGCTCAGAGCGGAGCGTGGCGCCGACGGTGCGCTGCGGATGACGCTACGTGGCGACGTTTATGATGGACGCGGCTTCATCAAATCGACGCTGACCGGCGCGGGCAGCAACAAGCAAAAGCCAGACAAGGATATCGATGTCGACGTCAAGCTCGGCACGGTCCTGGGCTTTAACGGCGAGACGCTACGCGGCCTCGATCTGCGCGTCTCACGCCGCAGCGGGGTTCTCACCAGCCTCGCGTTGAACGCCAAGCTGGGACGCGACGCGCCGCTCATCGGCGAGGTGCGCGCGCGCGGGAACAACGGGCGCCAATTCGTCGTCCTCGAGACCAATGACGCCGGTGCCTTCTTCCGCTTCAACGACATCTACACCAAGGTCGTCGGCGGCGAAATGTGGATTGCGCTCGACCCGCAGAGCGCCGACCTTGCGCCGCAGGAAGGCATTCTCGACGTTCGCGGGTTCATCGTCCGCGGAGAAGCGGCGCTCGAGCGCGTTGCTGCCGGGCCGCAGCAGCCCGGCGGCTCGTCGCCCGGTGTCGAGTTCTCGCACCTGCGCGTCGATTTCACCCGTTCGCTTGGCCGCTTCACCATCCGCGACGGGCTGCTCAAGGGCCCCGCGATCGGTGGCACCGTCGATGGCCACATCGATTATCATCGCGACGAGATCCGCATGCGCGGCACCTTCGTTCCGCTCTACGGCCTCAACAACATGTTCGGCCAGCTTCCGATCGTCGGGCCCTTCCTCGGCGGCAGCAACGAGGGCTTGCTCGGTGTCACCTATGAGGTGGTCGGCCCGCCGAGCACGCCGGTGTTGCGCGTCAATCCGATTTCCGCGGTGGCGCCGGGCTTGTTGCGAAAATTCTTCGAATTCCCCGGCGGCAATGCTCCCATGCAAAGCTACGCCGAGCCGGGCCGCTATTAACAACGCACGAGTCAGAGCGAGGATGCGTGACGGACGCCCATGTTCGTCGGCCGTGCTCCGTCCTGCGTCGCGTTCACACCGGTCTCAACAGCACGTGCCGCTTCCTGCCGAGCGAGAGCTTGATGACGCCTTCCGGCGTGAGGTCGCGCGGCGTGAGCGCCATCTTCTCGTCGGTGACTGCGACGTCGTTGACCCTGAGACCGCCGCCTTTGATCTGTCGGCGTGCGTCGCTCTTGGAGGACACCAAGCCGACGTGAACAGCGGCGTCGAGCACGCTCAATCCGGCCGCGAGCGTCGCGCGTGGCATTTCGACCGTCGGCAACGTCTCCGCAAGCGCGCCTTCCTCGAAGGTGCGGCGCGCGGTTTCGGCCGCTTGCTCGGTGGCCGCGCGGCCATGCAAGAGGGCGGTCGCCTCGGTCGCCAGGACCATTTTCGTCTCGTTCAACTCTTGCCCCTTCAGCTGAGCGAGACGTCCGATCTCGTCGAGCGGAAGTTCAGTGAACAGCTTGAGCAGACGGCCGACGTCGCCATCTTCGCAGTTGCGCCAGAACTGCCAGTAATCGTAGGGGCTCATGGCGTCCGCGTTGAGCCAAACCGCGCCGGTCTCGGTCTTGCCCATCTTGCTGCCCGAGGAGGTCGTCAGCAGCGGCGTGGTCAGCGCGAACAACTGAGCATTGAGCAGCCGGCGGCCGAGGTCGATGCCGTTGACGATGTTGCCCCACTGGTCCGATCCGCCCATCTGCAAAATGCAGCCGTGGCGTTTGTAAAGCTCCACGAAATCGTAGGCTTGCAGGATCATGTAGTTGAATTCGAGAAACGTCAGCGGCTGCTCGCGCTCCAAGCGCAGCTTCACCGAGTCGAACGTCAGCATCTTGTTGATGGTGAAATGGCGGCCGACGTCGCGCAGGAAGGGAATATAGTGCAGCAGGTCGAGCCACTCGGCGTTGTCCGCCATCATGGCGCCGGCGTCAAAATCGAGAAAGCGCGAAAATACCGTGCGGATCGAGGCGATGTTGGCCTCGATCTGCGCGCCTGTCAGCAGCGTGCGGCTTGCGTCCTTGCCCGATGGATCGCCGATCTTGCTGGTACCGCCGCCCATCAGCGCGATCGGGCGATGGCCGGTCTTCTGCAGCCATCGCAACATCATGATCGTGAGCAGGTTGCCGATGTGGAGGCTCGGCGCGGTGGCGTCGAAGCCGACATAGGCGGTGAGGGGGCCCGCGGTCGCCTTGGCATCGAGGCCTTCGGCGTCCGAAACCTGGTGGATGAATCCGCGTTCCGCGAGATCGTGCAGAAATTCGGACTTGTAGGCGCTCATGCCCGTCGCCTCTTTTTATCGCCTCTTTTGCGCCGGTGGTGTAACAGGTCCAGCGCGGGATTCAACTCGAGGACCCCGGCATGGCGCGCGCGGTAGCGATCGGACTGATGAGCGGCACCTCCTATGACGGGGTGGATGTGGCGCTCGTCGAGACCGACGGCGAGGGCATTGGCCGGCTCGGGCCGACTGGCTATCGCCCCTACAGCGACCCCGAGCGCGACGTCGTGCGACGCGCGATCGCGGCTGCCGCCAATCTCACCGACCGCAGTGCCCGGCCGGCGATGCTCGCCGAGGCCGAAGAGCTGGTGACCGACATGCACGCCGAGGCGGTCGAGGCGTTCCTGGCGGCCAACGGCATGCCGCCGAGCGAGGTCGCGGTGGTGGGCTTCCACGGCCAGACCGTCCTGCACCGTCCCGATCGCGGCCTCACCATCCAGCTCGGCAACGGCGCCGCGCTCGCCGGCAGG
>VAZL01000391.1 GCA_005883445.1 Alphaproteobacteria bacterium
AGAAGGGCGGCTCGACGTTTCCAGTCTTGGCACTTCCTCCTAGCGCGTTGACCACCGATCACAAGCTCCAGTGGTTCGGCACTACGCGGCCGCGCCTTGGCTTTCTGGCCACTCCCAACCTCCTGCTCTACGGAACGGCGGGTGTGGCTTACGGGCAGACCAAGGACACTTACACCGTCAACACAGCCGGCGTCGGAACCGCTGCGACGGCAAGCATCAATGACGTGAGGGCCGGCTGGACCGCCGGCGGCGGCATCGAGGGCGCCTTCGGCGGCGGTTGGAGCGCGAAGGTCGAATACCTCTATATCGACCTCGGCAAGTTGGAGCAGACGGTTACCGTACCGCCTGCTGCCCTAACCGCGACGTTCAATAGCCGCCTGACCGATAACATCGTGCGCGTCGGCGTGAACTACAAATGGGGTGGGGGATACTAGTCGCTGATTTGAGTTCTGAACCGAGGGCCGCTTGTGGTGCAAGCGGCCCTTTTCGTTAGGGGACCGCAGGCGGACGTAGCTCGTACGGACGACCACCCGTGAGTTGGCGGTGATCCCCTTCGCGCGATGAAATGAATCTTATTTCAGCTTTTGCGGATTGCCGCAACGCAACTGCAGCATAAATGATGTAATAAGTAGGCTCCCCCTCGGGCTGCCACTCCCGGGTCGGTCAGCGACCCGCAAATCTCAACGTTACAGGACCTGAGTATGTCTCGTCAGGACGCCAATGCCGCCTTCGCCCGCACCTCTTTCCTTTACGGCGGCAATGCCGACTACCTCGAGAACCTCTATGCCCGCTACGAGACCGACCCCACCTCGGTCGATGCCCAGTGGCAGGCGTTCTTCCAAAGCCTAAAGGACGAGCGCGCCGACGTCATGACGAACGCGCGCGGGCCGTCGTGGCAGCGGCCCTACCAGCTCGCGCGCAGCGAGCTCACCTCCGCGCTCGACGGCGATTGGCGCGAGACGGAGAGGGCGCTCGCCGACAAGGTCAAGGCGCGGGCGCAGGCGGCCGGCGTCGACGTCTCCGCCGCCGAGGTCCAGCAGGCGACGCGCGATTCGATCCACGCGCTGATGCTGATCCGCGCCTACCGCGCGCGCGGTCACTTCTACGCCAATCTCGACCCGCTCGGTCTCGAGCCGCACCATAACGAGGAGGATCTCGATCCGCGTTCCTACGGCTTCAGCGAAACGGACTACGACCGCAGGATCTTTCTCGACCGCGTGCTCGGCCTCGAATTCGGCACACTGCGGGAGATTCTCGCGATCCTTCGCCGCACCTATTGCCAGACGCTCGGCGTCGAGTTCATGCACATCTCCGATCCCGCGCAGAAAGGCTGGATCCAGGAGCGCATCGAAGGGCCGGACAAGGAGATCACGTTCACGCCCGAAGGCAAGCGCGCGATCCTCAACAAGCTGATCGAGGCCGAAGGCTTCGAAAAATTCTGCGATTTGAAGTTCACTGGCACCAAGCGCTTCGGTCTCGATGGCGCCGAATCGATGATCCCCGCGCTCGAGCAGATCATCAAGCGCGGCGGCGCGCTCGGTGTGAAAGATATCGTCATCGGCATGGCCCACCGCGGCCGACTCAACGTGTTGGCGCAGGTCATGGGCAAGCCGCATCGCGCCATCTTCCACGAGTTTAAGGGCGGCTCCTCGACCCCGAACGAGGTCGAGGGCTCCGGCGACGTGAAATACCATCTCGGCGCCTCTTCCGACCGCGAGTTCGACGGCAACCGCGTGCATCTGTCGCTGACCGCCAATCCGTCGCATCTCGAAATCGTCAATCCGGTCGTGCTCGGCAAGGTGCGCGCGAAACAGGACCAGCTCGGCGCGACCCGTGAAGACCGCACCATGGCGATGCCGCTGCTCATTTCAGGCGACGCGGCCTTCGCCGGACAGGGTGTCATCGCCGAATGCTTCGGTCTGTCGGGGCTGCGCGGGTACCGCACCGGCGGCTCCGTGCATTTCATCGTCAACAATCAGATCGGATTCACCACCTATCCGCGCTATTCGCGGTCATCGCCCTATCCGTCCGATGTGGCCAAGATGATCGAGGCACCCATCTTTCACGCGAACGGCGACGACCCGGAGGCCGTGGTGTTTGCAGCCAAGGTCGCAACCGAGTTCCGCCAGAAATTCCAGCGTCCCGTCGTCATCGACATGTTCTGCTACCGGCGCTTTGGCCACAACGAGGGCGATGAGCCGTCGTTTACCCAGCCGCTGATGTACAAGGCGATCCGCAAGCATCCGCCCACGAGCGAGATCTACGCCAACAAGCTTGCCGGCGAGAACGTCGTTACCGCAGGCGAAGTCGAGAAGATGCGGGTGGATTGGCGCGCCAAGCTCGATGCCGAGCTCGAAGCGAGCCAGGGCTACAAGGCAAACAGCGCCGACTGGCTTGACGGCCGCTGGGCCGACATCAAAGCGGCGCGCGATGCCGATGACCCGCGCCGCGGCCATACCGGCGTCGCGCTGGCGACGCTCAAAGAGATCGGAGCGAAGATCACGGCGATACCGCAAGGTTTCCACCTGCACCGGACCCTGCAGCGTTTCGTCGACAACCGCCGCAAGGCGGTCGAGACCGGCGAAGGCATCGATTGGGCAACGGCCGAGGCGCTCGCCTTCTGTTCCTTGCTGCTCGAAGGCCGTCCGGTGCGGCTTTCCGGCCAGGACACCGAGCGCGGCACGTTCTCGCAGCGCCATTCGGTGCTGATCGATCAGGAGAACGAGGACCGCTACATCCCGTTCAACCACCTGGGCGAGCGTCAAGCCCGCTTCGAAGTCATCAACTCGATGCTCTCGGAGGAGGCGGTGCTGGGCTTCGAATACGGATATTCCCTCGCCGAGCCGAACGCGCTGACGCTGTGGGAAGCCCAGTTCGGCGATTTCGCCAACGGCGCGCAAGTGGTCTTCGATCAGTTCGTGTCATCGGGTGAGCGCAAGTGGCTGCGCATGTCCGGCCTCGTGTGTCTGTTGCCGCACGGCTACGAGGGGCAGGGGCCGGAACATTCCTCGGCGCGGCTCGAGCGCTTTCTGCAGATGTGCGCCGAGGACAATATGCAGGTCGCAAACTGCACCACGCCCGCCAACTACTTCCACGTCCTGCGCCGGCAGCTCAAGCGCGACATCCGCAAGCCGCTGATCCTGATGACGCCGAAGTCTCTGCTGCGCCACAGGCGCGCGGTATCGCGGCTCAGCGAGATGGGGCCGGACACCACGTTCCATCGCTTGCTTTGGGACGACGCCCAGATGCTCCCGGACGAAAAGATCAAGCTCGTCGCCGACGACGAGATCCGGCGGGTCGTGATGTGCTCGGGCAAGGTTTATTACGATCTCTACGAGGAGCGCGAGAAACGCGGTGTTAATGACATTTATTTATTGCGCCTCGAGCAGCTCTATCCGGTGCCACTCAAAGCGCTGGTGTACGAGCTCGGCCGCTTCAAGAAGGCGGAATTCATGTGGTGCCAGGAGGAGCCGCGCAATATGGGCGCGTACTCCTTCATGGAGCCGTATCTCGAATGGGTGCTCGACCAGGTCAGGGCTAAAAACAGGCAACCGCTTTATGCCGGCCGTGCCGCCTCGGCGGCGACCGCGACCGGCCAGATGGCGCAGCACCTCAAGCAGCTCAAGGCGCTGCTCGATGAAGCCCTAGGTTAGCAGCGGACGAGCGACGGAGGACTTAGGATGCGCTCGTCCCTCGTCCGCCGTCCGGGCGTGCACGGCGACGTAAGAAGGATGCAACATGGCTGAGATCCGCGTGCCCGCGCTCGGCGAATCGGTGACCGAGGCGACCATCGGCAAGTGGTTCAAGCAGCCGGGCGATCCGGTCGCCGTCGACGAGCCGCTGGTCGAGCTCGAGACCGACAAGGTGACGATCGAGGTGCCCGCCCCTGCCGCCGGGGTGCTCGGCGACATCGCGGCCAAAGACGGCGAGACGGTCGCGGTCGGCGCGCTGCTCGGTCAGATCAGGGAAGGCGCGGCGGCGCCCGCGAAGGCCACGCCGCCCCCGCCGGGCGGCCCGGGCCAAAGGACCGCGACGACAACTCCCGCCACTACGGAAGCGCCGCGCGCGCAAACGGGGACGAAGCCGCAGGCGCCGCTCGCGCCCTCGGTGCGCAAGATCGTCGCCGAAACCGGCATCGACGTCTCGACCGTCCCCGGCTCCGGGAAGGATGGTCGCGTGACCAAGGGCGACATGATGGCGGCGATCGAACGCGCCGCTTCCGCGCCGACGCCCGTGGCCCAGACGGCGGCTGCGGTGCAGGCGCGCGCGCCGTCGCCGGTGGACGACGCCGCGCGCGAAGAGCGCGTGAAGATGACCCGGCTGCGGGCAACCATCGCGCGCCGGCTCAAGGAGGCGCAGAACACCGCCGCCATGCTCACGACCTTCAACGAGGTCGACATGAGCGCGGTGATGCAATTGCGCAACCGGTACAAGGATCTGTTCGAAAAGACGCACAACGTGAAGCTGGGCTTCATGGGCTTTTTCGTGAAAGCCTGCGTGCAGGCGCTAAAAGAGATTCCCGCCGTCAACGGCGAGATCGACGGCAGCGACATCATCTACAAGAATTACTATCACATCGGCGTCGCGGTCGGGACCGAGAAGGGCCTAGTCGTTCCGGTCGTGCGCGACTGCGACCAGAAATCGCTCGCGCAGATCGAGAAGGAGATTGCCAATCTCGGACGGCGCGCGCGCGATGGCACGCTCAAGATCGAGGAAATGCAAGGCGGTACCTTTACCATCTCGAACGGCGGCGTTTACGGCTCGCTGATGTCAACGCCGATTCTCAATGCGCCGCAGTCCGGCATCCTCGGCATGCACAACATTGAAGAGCGACCGGTGGCGGTCGTCGGCAAAGTCGAGATTCGTCCGATGATGTATCTCGCGCTCAGCTACGACCATCGCCTCGTCGACGGCCGAGAGGCGGTGACGTTTCTGGTGCGGGTGAAGGAGATTTTGGAGGATCCGGCGAGGCTCGTGGTGGATCTGTGAGTCTGTCACCATCGGCGGCCGTGACGACGGATAGTTCGGAGTAATCATGCCCTACGATCTCATCGTCATCGGCTCCGGCCCCGGCGGCTACGTCTGCGCCATCCGCGCGGCACAGCTCGGCATGAAGGTTGCCGTAATCGAGAAGGACAAGACCTTCGGCGGCACCTGCCTCAACGTCGGTTGCATTCCCTCCAAGGCGCTGCTGCACGCCTCGGAGCTCTATGAAGAATCCGGCCAGCTGTTCGACAAGATGGGCATCAAGGTCGGCCAGCCGAAGGTCGACCTTGCGGCCATGATGAGATTCAAGGATCAGGGTGTCGAGGGTAATGTCAAAGGCGTGGCCTTCCTGTTCAAGAAAAACAACATCGATACTTTTCAAGGCACCGGCCGCATCGTCACGGCCGGCGAGGTCGAGGTGAAAACCGCCGACGGCAAGAGCGAGACCATCGAGGGCAAGGCGATCGTCATCGCCACCGGCTCGGACGTGGCGCGCCTGCCCGGCATCGATATCGACGAGCGGCGCATCGTCTCCTCGACCGGCGCCCTGGTTCTCGATCAGGTGCCGGAGCGGCTACTCGTCATCGGCGCCGGCGTGATCGGGCTTGAGCTCGGCTCGGTGTGGCGCCGCCTCGGCTCCAAGGTGATCGTCGTCGAGTTCCTCGACCGCATCCTGCCGGGAATGGATAGCGAGGTCTGCCGACAGGTCCAGCGCATCTTCGAAAAGCAGGGCATCGTCTTCAAGCTATCGTCCAAGGTCACCGGCGTCGAGGCGGCGGGAAAGACGCTCAAGGCAACAGTCCAGCCGACCGCGGGCGGCGCGGCAGAATCAATCGAAGCCGATGTCGTGCTGGTGTCGATCGGGCGCGTGCCGTTTACCGAGGGACTTGGTCTCGAAGCCGTCGGGGTGAAGACGGACAACAAGGGCCGCGTCATGGTCGATGCTCGCTTCGCCACCAACGTGCCCGACGTCTACGCCATCGGCGACGCGATCGCCGGCCCGATGCTGGCGCACAAGGCAATGGATGAGGGCGCGGCGGTGGCGGAAATCATCGCCGGCGAAGCCGGCCACGTGAACTACGACGTCATCCCGAACGTGGTCTACACCTATCCTGAGATCGCCTCGGTCGGAAAGAGCGAGGAGGAATTGAAGGAGGCCGGTATCGCCTACAACACCGGCAAATTTCCCTTTACCGCCAATGGCCGCGCAAAGGTGAACCTGCAGACCGAGGGCTTCGTGAAAATCCTCGCCGATGCCAAGACCGACCGCGTGCTCGGCGTCCACATCGTCGGCGCGGACGCCGGCAACATGATCGCCGAGGCTGCGGTTGCCATGGAGTTCGGTGCCGCATCCGAGGATATCGCCCGCACCTGCCATCCCCACCCCACGTTCACCGAGGCGGTGAAGGAGGCGGCATTGGCGGTGGACAAACGCGCCATCCACATGTGACGCCCGCGCGCGACGCACCCGGCGGCTGCTAGCCGCATCCGCCGACGCCTGCGGGCTGCCGTGCCGCCGCGCGAGCGCCGCTAGATCAAGTGCAGCGAGTGCAGGTACTGCGGGTTGAAAAATCCGAGCGCCATGAAGACGAGACCGACCACGCCGAGACCTAAGGCGCCGTGGACCAGGGCCATCATGCCGGTGATGACCGCGGCCGACGCCAGCACGATGCCAATCTGATGGGCAGCCGATGCAAACTCGTAGTGATGGTAGCGCGCCAGGTAGATGTCGCGTTGGTGCTCGTATGTTTCGGCGAGCGCCCGCAACTCCTTGCGACCGTCCTTCTCCGCCGGATCGGACTCGTAGCGCGCCACAGTTTTCATCCAATCGTCGGCCTGCTTGAGCAGCGCTGCCTTTTTCGATTCATCGGACACCGTGGCGGCTTCGAGCGTCACGCTTTTGCCGAACATCTCGGCGAGCGCCAGAAAGAGCGCGATCACCGAGATCAGCAGCGCGATCTTCTTGCTCCTGCTCTCCGCTACCGGCTTTCCGCGGCCGCCATGCCCGTGCTCCTCATGTTCGATCTGATGCTCGACTCCATGCTGGACCGCGTGCACGCCGTGACTCATGTCGCCCTCCGTGCGTCGTCGGGCGGACGATGTATCGAACTCGGCGGCTTGCGCAAGGGGGAGTAACCGTGGCGCCTGTCACGCGTTGGTCATGCCCGCGGATGGGTGCTGCGGTAGACTTCCAGCAGGCGTTCGGTATCGACGGCGGTGTAGAGCTGGGTCGTCGACAACGAGGCATGGCCGAGCAGTTCCTGGATCGCGCGTAGATCGCCGCCGCGCGCCAGCAGATGCGTCGCGAAGGAATGGCGCAGCGAATGCGGGGTCGCGGTCTCCGGCAGCCCGAGCGCGCCCCGCAGCCGGGCCATCGCAAGCTGGACGATGCGCGGGGAGAGCAGGCCGCCTCTGGCGCCGACGAACAAGGGACCTTCGGCGGGAAGGTCGTAGGGGCAGAGCGCGATGTATTCGGCGGCGAGCCTCGCGACCTGCGCCAATACCGGGACCATCCGCGCCTTGTTGCCCTTGCCGGTGACCGTGATGACGTCGCCGCGTCCGGGCGCAGGAATGTCGTTGCGCTTTAAGGCCAGCGCCTCGCTGATGCGCAAGCCCGACCCGTAAAGCAGCGCCAGCACCGCGGCGTCGCGGGCGAGAATCCAGGGTTCGCGCGCCTCGCCGGCGCGCACATCGGTGTCGGTGATGCGTTTGGCCGCTGGGATCGCCAGCGGCTTCGGCAGCGGCTTCGCGAGTTTCGGCGTGCGCACGGCGGAAAGCGCACCGACCTTGCCCTTGCCGTTGCGTTCGAGAAAACGGGCGAAGGAGCGCACGCCCGCGAGCATGCGCATCAGCGAGCGGCTGCTCGTCCCGCCGGCTCGGCGTGCCGCCATGAAGGCGCGCACGTCGAGCGGTTTAAGGCGCGACAGCGCCGAGAGCGTCACGCGGCCGTCGAGATGGTCGCAGAGGAAGGCGAGGAATTGGCGCACGTCGCGCTCATAAGCGTCGACGGTCTTCGGTGACATCCGCCGTTCGGCACCGAGGTATGCCAGCCAACGCATGAGTTCGCCCGCAACGTCGTTGGCGGCAAAAGCGAGACCGGCGGTGGGTGTTGCGCTTGACACGGCGGAATATATCTCACCCCTTCCTTCACCGTTTCTTAAACGCTTCGAATCGGCCGACTGATCATGGCCAAACGCGTCGTCGATGTCCTGGTCCCGGTCGCCCTCGACCAGACGTACTCCTATCGGGTGCCGGAAGGGCTTGAGCTCGCGCCTGGCGACCTCGTGACCGTGCCGCTGGGCGCGCGCATGGCAACGGCGGTGACATGGGCGGAGAATCCCAAGCCCAACCCCCGGCTCGACAACCGCATGAAGGACGTCGAGGCCAAGCTCGACGTGCCGCCGCTCAAGCCGGAGCTGCGCAAGTTCATCGACTGGGTGTCGGCCTACACGCTCAGCCCCCGGGGCATGGTTCTGCGCATGGCGCTGCGCATGGGCGAGCATCTCGGCCCCGCGCGCGAACGCGTCGGCATTCGGATTGCCGGACCGCTCCCTCAGCGGATGACGGCGGCGCGCGAGCGGGTGCTCGCGCTGCTCGCCGACGGGCTTGCGCGTGGTAAGCGCGACGTCGCCGAGGCCGCCGGGGTTTCGCCGGGAGTCATCGACGCCCTGGTCGATGAAGGGACGCTCGAAAGCCTGGTCCTGCCCCCGGATCCGGTGGCGCGGCGGCCGGATCCGGATTTTTCGCCGCCCGACTTTACGCCGGCGCAACGCGAGGGGGCGGACACGCTACGCGCGACGGTGGCCGCCGGCGGCTATGGCGTCACGCTGCTCGATGGCGTCACCGGCGCGGGTAAGACCCAAGTCTATTTTGAGGCCGTCGCCGAGATCGTCCGCCGTGGAAAACAAGCGCTGGTTCTCGTCCCCGAGATCGCCTTGACCGCCCAGTTCCTCGACCGCTTTGCCGAGCGCTTCGGCGTGCGGCCGGCCGAGTGGCACTCGCAGCTGTCGCAGCGTTTGCGCGCGCGCACTTGGAATGCGGTGGCGACCGGCGAGCTGAGCGTGATCGTCGGCGCACGCTCGGCACTGTTTCTGCCCTATGCCGATCTCGGGTTGATCGTGGTCGATGAGGAGCACGATCCCGCTTACAAGCAGGAGGACGGCGCGCGCTATCACGCGCGCGACATGGCGGTGGTGCGCGCGCGGGGAGCCGATATCCCGATCGTGCTGGTGTCGGCGACGCCGTCGGTCGAGACCGAGGTCAACGCCCGCAGTGGCCGCTACGCCCGAGTGCATCTGCCGGAGCGCTTCGGCAGCTCGAATCTTCCCGCCATCGAGGCGATCGATCTGCGCGCCGAAGGCCCGCCGCGCGGGCGCTTCATCGCACCGCGCCTCGTCGAGGCGGTGAGGAACGCGCTCGAACGCGGCGAGCAGGCCCTCCTTTTCCTCAATCGCCGCGGCTACGCCCCGCTCACGCTCTGCCGCCAATGCGGATTTCGGCTCGCCTGTCCGAATTGCGACGCCTGGCTGGTCGATCACAGGTTCAGGCGCCGCCTGGTCTGCCACCACTGCGGCTTCTCGATGCCGCCGCCGGCGCAATGCCCGCAATGTCAGGCGGCTGATTCATTCGTCGCCGTCGGCCCCGGCGTCGAACGGCTGGAGCAGGAGGCGGCGGAGCTGTTTCCGGAAAGCCGCATCCTGGTGCTATCGAGCGATCTCGTCGAATCGATCGAGCGGCTGCGCCAGGAGCTCGACGACGTCGCCAAGGGGCGCTTCGATATCATCATCGGGACGCAGCTGGTCGCCAAGGGTCACCATTTCCCCAGGCTCAACTTGGTCGGCGTGGTCGACGCCGATCTCGGCCTGGCGAACGGGGATCCGCGCGCGGCCGAGCGCACGTTTCAATTGCTGCATCAGGTCATCGGCCGTGCCGGGCGCGAGGACGGTCGCGGCATCGGATATCTGCAGACGCATCAGCCCGAGCACCCGGTGATGCGCGCGCTCGTGGCAGCCGACCGCGACGCGTTCTACACCAGCGAGATCGAGCTGCGCGAAAAGACGCATTATCCGCCGTTCGGGCGGCTGGCGAGCCTGCTCGTCTCCGCGGGCGAGCGCACGGCCGCCGAAGTCTTTGCGCGCCGGCTCGCCGCTTCCGCGCCGCAGGCGAAAGATGTGCGCGTGCTGGGACCAGCGGAAGCGCCGCTCGCCGTCGTCCGCGGCCGCCATCGCTTCCGGCTGCTGGTGAAATCACCTCGTCGCTTCGATCTTTCAGCCTATCTGCGGGAATGGCTCGCCGGCGCGCCCAGGCGCAAGGGCAACATCAAGCTCGAGGTCGACGTCGACCCGCAGAGTTTTCTTTAAGCTGAGGAGTGGTGCGCACCGCGCTTGTCCAATCATGGGCGGGGGAGCCGATCCCCGCTTCAGCCGCACGCAGCCACATGCCCGGTGCCCCAATCGCGGTCTTTCGCCGCATGTCGGTCGTGATCGCGAGTCCGGCAACGGGTTGGCTGCTTGAAGCTCAGCCTGCTTGAGCGCATTCTGATGCGGCCGGACCACATCCGGAAACTACAAGCACACGGGGAGGAAAACCCATGCAACGCATCGCATTTGGGGTCGTGTTGGGCGCAATGCTGGCGGCCAGCAGCACGGTCCTGGCGCAAGCTCCGAGTTGGACGCCGCCGCCTGACAACCAGCGCTGTCCCTCCAAGTGGGGCGCGGACGACGAGCGCGGCTCTGCCAACCACATGAAGCCGCAGACGGTGCTCAACGCAGTCAAGCTGATCAAGACCGGCGAGGTCATAGAACTCGGACACGTGCTCAATGCGAATATGCCGTTCTTCGGCACGCGGCGCTTCGATGTGCACGTCAAACGCACATTCATGAACGAGTTCGCCAACCGGCGCGGGAGCAACGAGGAGATCGTCATTGCCGAGATCGGGCAGGTCGGCACGCAGTTCGACGGCTTCGCCCACCAGACCCACGAGAACAGCTGGTACAATTGCTTCAAGGTCGCCGAGAACGCGACCCGTTCGGGGTTCACGAAGCTCGGAGTTCACAACGCCGGCGCGATAATCACGCGCGGCGTGCTGATCGACGTCGCCGGCTACAAGGGCGTCGAAATGCTCGGCGACACTTACGAGATCACGGTCGAGGATCTCGAGGGCGCGCTGAAGAAGCAAAACCTAACGCTGCAGCCGGGCGACGCCGTTATCATCAACACGGGCTGGGGCAAGTTGTGGGGAAAGGATAATGCCCGCTACGTCAAGTCATGTCCGGGAATTGGCGTTAAGGCTGCCCAATGGCTGATTTCCAAAGATCCCATGCTGCTCGGCTCCGATAACTGGCCGGTCGAGGTTGCGCCCAACCCGGATCCGCAAGTTTCGTTGCCCGTACATCAAATCGCGCTGGTGGTGAATGGCGTGCATCTACTCGAAAATCTCAAGCTCGACGAACTCGCGGCCAAGGGCGTCTACGAGTTCGCCTTCATCATGGAGCCGCTGAAAATCCAGGGCGGCACCGGCTCGACGGTTGCGCCAGTCGCGGTGCGATAATCGCGAGCGTTGGCGTGGGCAAGCTCCGGCGTGCCCACGCGCATCGTGCACGAGAACTCAATTATTGTTCGATCGGAGCGGTCTCGGACGAGCGCGCATTCGGTGCAAGCAGGACGCTGGCGGCGGCGGTCAAGATCAGGGCAGAGCCGACGATGTCTGCAACCGTCAGCCGCTCGCCCAGGATCAGCACCGAGGCGACGATGCCAATGACTGGAACACTCAGCAGGCCGAGCGCGGCGGTCGTAGCCGGTAACCTCCGGACGACCTCGAACCAAAGCACATAGGCGAAGGCGGAACCGACGAGGCCGGAAAATGCCAGCGCCCAAAGCGCGCGCGCAGGAGCGGGCCACAAATGCAGCGAGCCTTCGAAGGTGAGCGCGCCTGCGAAGGTGACCACCAGCGCGACCACAAGTTGCCACGCCGAGATTGCCATCGGATCGGCGTCGATCCGCGCCCATTTCAAATAGACCGTACCGGCTGCCCAACTCACCGCCGTTGCGAGCGCGAGGACGAGGCCGATCAGGTCGCTCGATCCGAGCAACGGATAGATCAGCACCGTCAATCCGGCGGCGCAAAGCAAGAGCGAGATGGCACATATCACGTTCAGCCGCTCCCCAAGGATGGGATATGCGAACAGCGCCGCCCAGATCGGCATCGTGTACGCGAGAACCGCCACTCGCGACGTTGCGGTCGCAAGTTGTGCGAAAGCGGAGAAGAGCGTGAAGCAGGCAATGTTCAGGCAGCCCGCGACGACGAGGTGCACGGCCGCGACGCTGCTGTGAATTCTCATGTTACGCCGCCGCAGCAAGGCGAGCGCGAACAATACGACCGTCGCAAGCCCGGACGTGCCGACGCGCATGCTAAACGGCGGTATGTCGTTGAGCGCGATCTTCAAGGCTGGCCAGCTCACGCCCCAGGCCAGGCTCACCGCCACCAGCATAACGCGGGCTGTCGCGTCGGCAGCTTGAGGCGGGGCGAGGCGTGGCACGTGCGGGGTCCGGCAGGCCGAGGAGGAGGGAAGGCCTGTGTACCATCGGCGCTGGCCGCTCGCGCAAGGGCCTGCCGTCGGCAAAACGCGCATTCCCTGCGGGCATTTCGTCATGTTGCACCGCAGTTGGCGGTGTGTTACGGAACCGCGCGATTTTCGTGGGCTTTCGGAGCGCGCCCGCTGCTCTCCGCGAAGATGCAAAGTCCCATTGAATTTCAAGGGCTTGGCGCCCACCGTCCGCGACGGTGCCGAGCCTGCGGAATTGCCGAAAGAGCAAGTCCACGTGGCAGGCGAAAACGCAATCATATCCGGCATGGCCGGCCGCTACGCGACCGCGCTGTTCGAGCTCGCGCGCGAGCAGAACGCCATCGATCGGGTCAAGGTCGACCTCGACCGCTTCGATGCGCTGGTCGCCGAGGTCGCCGATCTCGCCCGCTTGCTCAGAAGCCCGGTGTTCTCCGCCGATGAGCAGACGCGCGCGCTCTCGGGCGTGCTCGACCGGGCAGGCATCGACGGGCTCGCCGCCAACGTCCTCAAACTGCTCGGAACGAACCGCCGCCTGTTCGCGGCGCTCGACGTGGTGCGCGGCTACCGGGCGCTGGTCGCCAAGCACAAGGGGGAGGTCTCCGCCGAGGTGACGCTCGCCGAGCAGCCGAGCGAGACGCACCTTGCCGCCATCAAGGATGCGCTCGCGGCGGCGACCAAGAAGAATGTGCAGGTGCAAGTGAAGGTCGATCCTTCGCTGATCGGCGGCCTCGTGGTCAAGGTCTTCGGCAATCCTGAAAGAGCAGATCAAGAACTTCGGCCAGGAGGCGGAAGTTTCCGAAGTTGGCCAGGTGCTCTCGGTCGGTGACGGCATCGCCCGAGTGTACGGCCTCGACAACGTCCAAGCCGGCGAGATGGTCGAGTTCGAGAATGGCGTGCGCGGAATGGCCCTCAATCTCGAGATCGACAACGTCGGCATCGTCATCTTCGGCGAGGACCGCGAGATCAAGGAAGGGCAGACGGTCAAGCGCACGCGCGCGATCGTCGAGGTTCCTGTCGGCAAGGCCCTGCTCGGCCGCGTGGTGGACGCCCTCGGCAATCCGATCGACGGCAAAGGGCCGATTGATGCCAAGGAGCGTCGGCGCGTCGACGTCAAGGCGCCGGGCATCATCCCGCGCAAATCCGTGCATGAGCCGATGGCCACCGGCCTCAAGGCCATCGACGCGCTGATCCCCATCGGCCGCGGCCAGCGCGAGCTGATCATCGGCGACCGCCAGACCGGCAAGACCGCGATCGCGCTCGACACTATCCTCAATCAGAAAGCGCTCAACGCCAGCGGCGACGAGAAGATCAAGCTCTATTGCGTCTATGTTGCCGTCGGCCAGAAGCGCTCCACCGTGGTTCAATTCGCCAAGGTGCTGGAGGAGAATGGCGCGCTCGACTATTCGATCGTGATCGCGGCGACGGCTTCCGATCCTGCGCCGATGCAGTACCTCGCGCCGTTTTCCGGCTGCACCATGGGCGAATATTTCCGCGATGGCGGCATGCACGCGGTGATCATCTACGACGACCTGTCGAAACAAGCCGTTTCCTACCGGCAGATGTCGCTGTTGCTGCGCCGTCCGCCCGGCCGCGAGGCCTATCCCGGCGACGTATTCTATCTGCATTCGCGGTTGCTCGAGCGCGCCGCCAAGATGAACGACGACAACAAGGGCGGATCGCTCACGGCGCTTCCCGTCATCGAGACGCAGGCGAACGACGTGTCGGCTTACATCCCGACCAACGTCATTTCGATCACCGACGGACAGATCTTTCTGGAGACCGATCTGTTCTACCCGGGCATCCGCCCGGCCGTGAACGTCGGCCTCTCGGTGTCGCGCGTCGGCTCCGCCGCGCAGACCAAGGCAATGAAAAAAGTTGCCGGCCGCATCAAAGGCGAGCTCGCGCAATACCGTGAAATGGCGGCGTTCGCGCAGTTCGGCTCCGACCTCGATGCCACCACCCAGCGCCTGCTCAACCGCGGCGCAAGGCTGACCGAGCTGCTCAAACAGCCGCAGTTTTCTCCGCTCAAGATGGAGGAGCAGGTCGTCGTCATCTTTGCCGGCGTGAACGCCTATCTCGACCCGATCCCGGTCGAACGGGTGCGCGCCTTCGAAGACGGCCTGCTGAGGCTGATGCGCTCGCAGCATGCGGGCATCCTCGACGCCATCCGTGATAGCAGGGACCTCGACGAGGCTACCGCGGCGAAGCTCAAAGCCGCGGTCGACGAATACGCAAAGACGTTCGCGTAACACGCGGACTCCTAAAGAGCACGGAGGACAGACGCCAGATCATCGATAGTCGACGGTCGATACATCATTCGAACCCGTGCCGATGCGTTGTCGATCGTCCGCTCTCTGTCGTCGCACCTGACCCATGCCCAGCCTCAAGGACATGCGCGTGCGCATCGCCGCCACCAAGGCGACGCAGAAGATCACCAAGGCCATGCAGATGGTCGCGGCGTCGAAGCTGCGGCGCGCGCAGGCAGCGGCCGAAGCTGCGCGTCCCTATGCCGAGCAGATGACGAAGGTGCTCGGCAACATCGCCGCCGCGGTCGGCGACCTCGGCGCTGCCCCGCGGCTGCTGGTCGGAACCGGCAGCGAACGCGTGCACCTGCTGTTGGTGTGCACCGCCGAGCGCGGCCTGTGCGGCCCGTTCAACTCGGCGATCGTACGGCTCGCGCGTGAGCGGGCGAATGCATTGATGGCCGAGGGCAAAGAGGTCAAGTTCTTCTGCGTGGGGCGCAAGGGTTACGAGCAGCTTCGCCGGCTGTACGAGAAACAGATCATCGAACACATCGAGTTGCGCGCGGTTCGCACGCTTGCGTTCGAGCACGCCGAAAACATCGGCGAAAAAATTGTGCGGCTCTACGAGCAGGGTGCATTCGATGTCTGCACCCTGTTCTTTTCGCGATTCAAATCGGTTATTGCGCAAATTCCCACGGCGCAACAGATCATTCCGCCCGTGTTCGAGGGCGACGCCGGCAACAATAACGGCGTAGTCTACGAGTACGAACCCGATGAGGACGAAATCCTCGTCGAGCTCCTGCCGCGCAACATCTCCGTACAGATTTTCCGCGCGCTGCTGGAGAATGCGGCTTCCTTCTATGGCGCGCAGATGAGTGCGATGGACAACGCCACGCGCAACGCGGGGGAGATGATCCGCAAGCAGACGCTGACCTACAACCGCACCCGCCAGGCGATGATCACCAAGGAGCTGATCGAGATCATTTCGGGCGCCGAGGCGGTGTGAGCGGGCGCGAGAACCGATAAGTCGATGCGATAACAAGGACCATCCATGGCCAACCCAACCGGACACATCACCCAGGTCATCGGCGCCGTCGTCGACGTGCAGTTCGAGGGGCATCTGCCCGCGATTCTCAACGCGCTCGAGACCAAGAACCAGGGCCACCGCCTCGTGCTCGAAGTGGCCCAGCATCTCGGCGAATCGACCGTGCGCACCATCGCCATGGATACCAGCGAAGGCCTCGTGCGCGGGCAGGAGGTCTCCGATACCGGTCAGCCCATCGCAGTGCCGGTCGGCGATGGCACGCTCGGCCGCATCATCAACGTCATCGGCGATCCGGTCGATGAGGCCGGTCCGGTGCCGTACAAGGAGCGGCGGGCGATCCACCAACCGGCGCCCCTTTATACCGAGCAGGCGACGGAATCGGAGATCCTCATCACCGGCATCAAGGTGGTCGATCTGCTCGCGCCCTACGCCAAGGGCGGCAAGGTCGGCCTGTTCGGCGGCGCCGGCGTCGGCAAGACCGTCATCATCATGGAGCTGATCAACAACGTTGCGAAGGCTCACGGCGGCTATTCCGTGTTTGCCGGAGTGGGCGAGCGCACGCGCGAGGGCAACGATCTCTATCACGAGATGATCGAGTCCGGCGTCAACAAGGACCCCAAGAAGAACAACGGTTCGGCTGCCGGCTCCAAATGCGCGCTGGTCTACGGCCAGATGAACGAGCCGCCCGGCGCGCGCGCCCGCGTCGGCCTTTCCGGCCTCACCGTCGCGGAATATTTCCGCGACCAGGGTCAGGACGTGCTGTTCTTCGTGGACAACATCTTCCGCTTCACGCAGGCGGGTTCGGAGGTGTCGGCGCTGCTGGGCCGCATTCCCTCCGCCGTCGGCTACCAGCCGACGCTCGCGACCGACATGGGCGCGTTGCAGGAGCGCATAACAACCACGACCAAGGGCTCGATCACCTCGGTGCAGGCGATCTACGTGCCCGCCGATGATCTCACCGATCCGGCGCCCGCGACCTCGTTCGCACATCTCGATGCGACCACCGTGCTCTCGCGCTCGATCGCGGAGAAGGGCATCTATCCGGCGGTCGATCCGCTCGACTCCACGTCGCGCATGCTGTCACCGATGATCGTGGGCGAGGAGCACTATGCCGTCGCCCGCCAGGTGCAGCAGATTCTGCAACGCTACAAGGCGTTGCAGGACATCATCGCGATCCTCGGCATGGACGAACTTTCGGAAGAGGACAAGCTTACGGTCGCCCGCGCGCGCAAGATCGAGCGGTTTTTGTCACAGCCCTTCCACGTTGCCGAAGTGTTCACCGGCGCGCCCGGCGTGTTCGTCGAACTCGCCGACACCATCCGAGGGTTCAAGGGTCTGTGCGAAGGAAAATACGACCACCTGCCCGAGGCGGCCTTCTACATGGTCGGCACCATCGAGCAGGCCGTGGAGAAGGGCAAGAAACTCGCGGCGGAAGCGGCGTGACGTCAAAACTCATGGGCGTGGCTGCGGCCTTGATCCGGCAATCAATCAAGCTTCGAAGCATTGATGGTGCGGCGGCTCAAACCCGCGGGTGACGAGCGAGAAAAAACGGAAGCTCAGCATGGCCACCTTTCACTTCGATCTCGTCTCGCCGGAGAAGGTTTTGTTCTCCGGCGAGGTCAGCCAGGTCGACGTGCCGGGCTCGGAAGGCGACTTCGGCGTGCTGGCGGGGCATGCACCGCTCGTGACCACGTTGCGGCCGGGAGTTCTGGCCATCTATAGCGAACGCGAGGCGCAGCGGATCGTGGTCGACGGCGGTTTCGCCGAGGTCGGTCCTGCCGGCCTGACCGTGCTCGCCAACCTCGCCGTGCCGGTGGACGAGTTCGATGTCGCGGCGCTCGCTGGCATGATCAAGGACACCGAGGAAGACGTGGCCGACGAGAAGGACGGCTGGAATCGCGACAAGCTCGCCCAGAAGCTCGATCGCTTGAAGGCGTTGCAGGCCGCGCTCGGGCACTAATACCAATCCTCAGATTGAGTGACCTGCGGCTGCCCAATCGCGGCGGGCGATGGACATGATTTTCCAAATTCCGGGTCGTGTCCGCCGGCGGGGTGCGCGATGTCGATTTCGCTGTCCTTTCCGGTGAAGCGCAACGCATACCACTTTTGACACTGCCCACGGTATTTGCCGTTCCAGGCTTGGGCGACGAGCTCGCGCGGAATGTCGTAGCAGAGCTCTTCCTCGATTTCGCCGAGCTTCTCGACCGAGCGGATATTGGTTTCCTCATAGAGCTCGCGTAGCGCCGCCGGCCACGGGTCCTCGCCGCGATCGATGCCGCCTTGCGGCAGTTGCCACGCGTGAGTGGCATCGACGTGCTCGGGACCGTCGATGCGGCGGCCGATGAAGATGCGCCCCTTGCGGTTGAATACGGCCATCCCAACGCAAGGCCGATAGGGCAACGATTTGAAACGGGGCATGCTCTCGGCTCCGGTATTGGCCAAGAAAGCATCGGGGCGGCCGCAGGCCGCCCCGGACTCGGCGTCGGATCGCGCCGTGCTAGTTCGGCACCGCGGACTTCGAATTCGGCGGATAAGCCGAGTTCTTCTGGATGCCGCGGATGAGATCGAGCGCGGTGTGGAGCGCCTTGTCGTCCTTCGGATCCGGCGGGATATAGGACTGCGAACCGGTCTGCTCGTCGCCCTCGGCCTTGAGGTGGCCGCGCAGCGAAGCCTCGCCGCGCGTGTCGGTGCGTGCCTTGAGCTCCTCGGGCACGTCCTGCAGCACCTCGATGTCGGGCGAGATGCCCTTGGCCTGGATAGAGCGTCCGGACGGGGTGAAGTAGCGCGCGGTTGTCAGCCGCAACGCCCCATTGCCGGAGCCGAGCGGAATGATGGTCTGCACCGAGCCTTTGCCGAACGAGCGCGTGCCGATGACGGTCGAGCGCCGATGATCCTGGAGCGCACCCGCCACGATTTCCGAGGCCGAGGCCGAGCCGCCATTGATCAGCACGATGACCGGCTTGTTCTTGGTGAGGTCGCCCGCGCGAGCATTGAAGCGCTGGGTTTCCTCGGCGTTGCGGCCGCGCGTCGACACGATCTCGCCCTTCTCCAGGAACGCATCGGAGACGGAGATCGCCTGATCGAGCAATCCACCCGGATTGTTGCGCAGGTCGATGATGAAGCCCTTGAGCTTGTCGCCGGCCTGGGCGGAGAGGTCGGTGATCGCCTTCTTGAGCCCCTCGGTGGTCTGCTCGTTGAACTGGGTGACGCGGATGAAGCCGACGTCATCGCCTTCGAGATGCGAGCGCACCGAGCGCACCTGGATGCGCGCGCGGGTGATGGCGATCTCAATCGGCTTGTCCTGGCCCTTGCGCATGATCTTGAGTTTGATCTTCGAGTTCTCCGGGCCGCGCATCTTCTCGACCGCCTGGTTGAGGGTGAGCCCTTGCACCGGCTCGTCGTC
>VAZL01000901.1 GCA_005883445.1 Alphaproteobacteria bacterium
TGAAAAGCGTCCCGACCCGCCGTTAAATTCGAGCGGGCCGGGACTTGGCCACCACGCCTCAGGTGAAGTGGCTGGGCGGGCGTCGTGACCCATGGAGCAACGGCGGCGACCCAGTTTGGGTTCAACCTCCTAAACGGTTGTCCAAAAAATTGCACTCACTGCCATCGTCGATCAGGCGCATAATTCAAACAAGAGACCGCTCCTGCGCGGACCCACGGACAAGCCGCCGTTTGGGTGGGGGCTAACTTTGTCGGACCGCTTTCACGCCGACGCTCATCCGCCCGAAAAAATGAGCACGACCTTGAGGTCGATAAACGAGTCATGCGAGACAGACGGACACTGCCTTCCCGTCAGCGCACTTATAGACGCCTGTATGTTCGAGTTGATCGCCTCGAAGATGAAATCAGTCATTTCTATAATGTCATAAACGATTTGCGCAGGCGCGTTTCGACGCTGGAGAAGAAGTTAAAGCCCTTAGCCAAAGATGACCTAAACGGTAGCAACGGCGGCCGCAAATCGCCTGAGACTGCTGCAGGGCGAAGGGACTCATGACAATGCCGCGGCCCTGGGTAGGAATGGCCAGCTTTGTTGCTGTGCTGTTAGTTCTGGCGTTTGGGCATCGTTGGTCGGCGACCGCTACTTGGTTCACGAGCGATAAGACATGTGCTGAGCGGCATGCAACGCCATGGTTTGTAGAACGCCTTGATATGGATTGTGATCGCTTGCTCCGCGCGCGGTTATGGAAGCTCTATGACGAAGGCTCATTATTTGGCCGCTTACGTGGGGGACGGGGCGGCGCTGTCGAATACATGAAAAAGCTATACATGAAGCAGCTAGAGCACCCCGACGAGGATTAGTGTGGCTGTAGCCAACTCTCTTCAAGACCGGGGTGGAAGCTTGGCGAGCGGTGGCCTTCTCGGCTGGTGGCGACGGCGGAAGAGGACTGCTTGAGCACGACGATCTGGAGCGGTGGTGCGGCGGCTGGGCTCTACCTTAGCACCGGGCTGATCTTGGCTTTTTTGGTGCACACGCACTATCCTGGTGCGCTCGGGTTGCGCGAATGGATTCGTGTGATCCTCTCTTGGCCACTCATTTTCTTCTTGAGAAGCAAACGGGAGAAAAGACCGTGAAAATAAAAGAGGCGATTTCCTCTGCTATTTTAGTAGTGCTATTAACAGCGCCAACGGCATGGGGCCAAGATAGCATCAGGGCTGCAATGGAGGCCGCGAACAAGGAATGGTCGGCGGCATACAACAGCATGAACGGGAAGGCGTTCCCGGCGCTGTATACTAAGGACGCCATCTTAATGCCGCCGGGCGTGCAGGCGATCAATGGCTCGGAAGCCATCGGACAATTCTGGACCAATTTGATCAAGCGCCAGTATCCAACGTGACGGAAAATATGCCTATCAAACTGGCCGGTGGACGCTCGATCAAGTTAAGGACAACGGTGAAGTGACGAAGGTGGGGGGAAATAGCGTCCGTATTTTCGAAGAACAGCCGGACGGCAAGTGGCTGGCCAAGGTCCACATTTACAATCTTTATTAAACTCGGACTTGTGCTCATGTTCGCGAGCATGATCCCGATTTATGGAGGCGCAGTACGGAAGCGCGGGTAACTTGGCTCGCTTCTTCGCCTACGTGGCCCTTCTAGTCTTCGGGGCCGTGACTCTCGCGTGGTGGGGATTTTTGGCGTGGCTAATCTGGCGTGTGATTTAGGGACAGCCGCGTGCAACTTCGTGGTGGCCAGCAAAATAGGTCACCGGGCCCCAATCTTCTTTGACGTAGGCGAAGTCCGCGCCCTGGGCGTCGTGGGTGCGTGCGTCAAGCACTCGCCACCGAAGCGATTGCGGAAAGCATCCGCAGTAGCGGTGTCTGGGAAGCAGAATCGAATATGGAATTGCTCGACCTCGTGTCGATTCCGGCCGCGTCGGACTGGGATGCGTCGTTCACGGTGGAACGCATCAATATCTGGGAAAACGCTGCGAAAGCCTCCCGGCGGAAATGTGAGTTCGACCAGATGCGGGAAGTCCCGTTCGTTTGTAAGGCCGATGATCTCGCGCTTGCGACGAGTCATCTTGCCCAATCCTCCTCCGCTTCGCGCTTGACCGCTGGTGCCGCCGGATTCTTGCTCTTGACCCAGTAAGGCCGGGTTTTTCCTCTCGGACTGAGCATTTTAAGCGCCCCGACCCGCCGTTAGATTCGAGCGGGCCGGGACTTGGCCACCACGCCTCAGGTGAAGTGGCTGGGCGGGCGTTGTGACCCATGGAGCAACGGCGGCGACCCAGTTTGGGTCCCTAGAAGTGATAAATATCACAAACCGAAACGCGCAGATCGCCATTACGTCACCACTGTCGTTTTACCTATCGCTGCGGGTTTACTGCTCGCCGTCGTGCTGCAAGCGGTCGCCCCGTGTCACTGCCGTGTCACCTACCTGGAACAAAATATCGTCGAGGGCGTTAATTGAATACCGTCGAGGATCATCTTAGTGCGGTTCTGAAAACCCCGCATTCCTAGCCAAGTTCGCAAAAAACCACAGTCCGGCGCAGCGCAAGGCAACTGCGCCGTGGTGTCTTGTTGCGTCGGCGGCTCAGGCTGGGCAGGGAGACTCAGTGCAGTGACGTATCCGACGACCCGCCGACCACGTATCCGATTAGGATAAGCGACTTCGACGGCAATTTCGGGTTCGCCTGCCGCTTCTGCATCGCCCGTCATGGCATAGGCTGTGACATACCGAGCCTATCAATTAGTGCAAGAGAGGTCAGGCGACATATCGGAGAACATCACCCGGGGAGTGTCGGCCATAAGAGAATACGACGCTCGGTGATATCAGCCACATTGGGGCGACGCGGCTAGGCCGCGTACTCATTAACGTGCAGATCGCAGCTTTTTATGGGCCATTCACATCGGTTGTCCAAAAAATTGCACTCACTGCTCGATGGTTATGGCCCAGAAATTGCGTCCGTGGACCCACGGCCAAGCCGCTGTGCATCGCTTTTACACGCCGATGCTCCGCCCCAAGTCACCCAAGGAGGGGAGATGATCGAGTTTCTGGCACAGATGCCGACCGACACGATGATATTTATCACAACGGTATTTCTGGGTTTGGCGGGCGCTTACTCTGCGGTTACATCACCACCGGTACTTAACGGTTGTCCAAAAAACAGCGATTGACGGGTGAACTCTGAAAGCCACGCTTGGTAGCGGTTGCGGCCCTTCGTCTTAGAGGGGTGGCGCACCCTTCGCCAGCCGGATTGCATTTTGTATTTGGCCAACGAGGAGAATGCCCGCCGCGCGGGAAACGCAGGTCTGAGGAGAGCGATGAAAGCGAAGCTTTTCAGCGGAATCACGCTGTTGGCGCTTTTCGGCGTCGTATCCTCGGCCAATAGTCAAGAGGGGTTTCTTTACAGCGGTGGCAACTACACGACCCTCGATGTCCCAGGATCTACCGACACTATCCTACGCGGCATCAACAATTCAGGCCAAATCGTCGGAGATTACAGCGCCAACAACGTAAGATCTGGGGTCTTCTACAGTGAAGGTATTTTCACGACCCTCAATCTCCCGGTCACGAGCGATTCCACTATTGCAACCGGGATAAACAACTTTGGTCAGATCGTCGGATCTTACGGTCCTGCCTCCGGCAACAACAGTTTTCTTTATAGCGGCGGTAGCTACACACTAAATCTCCTCAATCAACCGGACGGTATAAACGATCTGGGCCAAATCCTCATCGGTCAACCTCTGGGTGGGATCTTCCTGTATAGCAGCGGCGTCTACACTGCCCTCAACCTCTCCCCTCCGGGGAGCACCGGAGGGGTCTCTGTTTCCGGCATCAACAACGCTGGCGACATCACTGGAACATTTCGAAACGGAAACGGCACTTTCTCCGGTTTCCTATACAGCGGTGGAAACTACACGATCCTTAACGATCCACTGGGCACCAATACCCGTACATTCGGATTAAACAACTCTGGCCAGATCGTCGGGGAGTATTACACGACGGATGCTTACGGTGCTCATCAAGGCTTTCTATACAGCCAAGGTGTTTACACTCCCCTCAACTTTCCATCGGGCGTCGGCACCGTTCCATTGGGCATAAACGATGCAGGCCAGATCGTCGGATTTTTAGAAACCGTACCATCTGTCGGCGTCCCCGGCCCCATAGCTGGTGCTGGCCTGCCCGGTCTGATCTTGGCGACCGGTGGCCTTCTCGGCTGGTGGCGACGGCGGAAGAATATCGCGTGAGCTACCGCTGGCATGTTGCTCATTTCATGCTGGCGGCTAGGGGCAGGGATCGGTTCACTGGCATGACGGTCCCTGCCCGCTACGCTTCACAGTCTCGGTGCGCGCGTGCAGCAGCAGTTAGCTAAAGAGATGAAACTAGTAGCGGCACTGAAGCAGCATTATGAGCGTTATCACGCAGAGGATTCGGCAGCACTGAAGGAGCTTTATGAGTACCATGCCGAGAACTGTGTTCGGGCGGCTGAGTTGACGGACGATCCCCGACGCTGTGAGGAATATCTCAAGCTGGCGCGCGCGTGGACCGAAGCGGCCATTACGATCCGAGAATTGATGGCAAGGCGATTCAACCAACCCAAACCAGCCGATGACGCGCCTTCGCTTACGTCTCGAACAAGA
>VAZL01000392.1 GCA_005883445.1 Alphaproteobacteria bacterium
TGCCCATGCGCGTGGGCGATTTGCCGGTGGTGAAATAGGTCAGCGCCTGGTTGGCGAGCAGCCCGGCCTGCACGTCGAGGAGCGGCACGTCCACGTGGCAGCCGCGCCCGGTGCGCTCGCGCTGCGCAAGCGCGGCCAGAATCCCGACCGCCGAATAGACGCCGGTGGAAAGATCCGCGATCGGCACGCCCACCCGCATGGGCTCGCCTTCGGGCGTGCCGGTGATGTCCATCAGGCCGCCCATGCCCTGGACCAGAAGGTCGTAGCCGGCGCGCGGCGCGTAGGGGCCGTCCTGGCCGAAGCCCGTCACCGAGCAATAGATCAGGCGAGGATTGAGCGGCGCGAGGCTCTTGTAGTCGAGGCCGAACCTGGCAAGCCCGCCCACCTTGAAATTCTCGATCAGGATGTCGGAGCGCGCGGCGATCTTGCGCACGATCTCGCGGCCTTCCTCGGTCTCGAAGTCCACCTCGATCGAGCGCTTGCCGCGGTTGGTGGCGTGATAATAGGCGGCGCCGAGCGTGCCCCCGTCGGCGGCGGGGACGAACGGCGGACCCCAGCCGCGCGTATCGTCGCCCGCGCCGGCGCGCTCGACCTTGATCACGTCGGCGCCGAGATCGGCGAGAATCTGTCCGGCCCATGGCCCCGCCAGGATGCGGGCAAGCTCGAGCACTTTGATACCGGCCAACGGACCAGGCATGAGCAACTCCTTGCGCAACGCGGATGTCACCGCAACGTCATGAAGGGCCTAGTGTCCCGATTCCGAAGTTCGCCCGAGTTGCCGCGCGCTCGTAGCGAACTTCGGAATCGAAGGACACTAGCAACTCTATGATTCTAGTGCCGCTTTGAACCCGAAGTTCGCAATCGGACTCGCGGTAATCGTGGTGCGAACTTCGGGTTCGCGGCACTAGCCTGAATGGCGCGCCAATGGGCATTTGTCCATAGCGGCGCCACTGTCGTTGCGAGGAGCCCGAAGGGCGACGAAGCAATCCAGGAGCCATAGCGACGCGCGTTGCTCCTGGATTGCGTCGCTGCGCTCGCAATGACGCTTCCGGCGCTTTCCGCGATGTTGCAATCTGCGAATCCCGGCCATACCTCCGGGGACGCCACGTCCGGGCTGATGGGGTTCGCATGAACACCTCGTTTTTCGGCGAGTTGCTGCAGACGATTTCCGAACGCGGCCGGGCGCTGGTCGAGCGCACGCGCGAACGGCGCGGCTCGGCTGCCCAGTCGGACGGCTTGATCGAACAATGCGAGGCCCTGCTGTCGGGCCGGGGCGAGGCCTCCGGTGTCGCGCGCGCCGCCGAAATCCTCGCGGAATATGCCACCCTGACGACCGGTCCGCGCATCGCCTTCTTCGAGGCGCTTGCGAGCCGCTTCGGCGTGGACCGAAAACGGCTCAGCGCCGCAGTCACTGCCTGGCAGAGCGCGCCCTCGGACGCGGCAGCATCCAAGGTCCACCGTGCATCCGAGCCGAGACGGCTCGAGCTGTTCCGGCGCCTCAACCTTGCGCCCGGCGGAACCGCCGCGCTGGTGCGCATGCGCGAGCAGCTGATGGACGCAATGGATCATCGCGACGATCTCGCGGTGATCGACGACGACTTCCTCCATTTGTTCTCGTCCTGGTTCAACCGCGGCTTCCTCGTGCTCAGGAGCATCGACTGGTCGACCCCGGCTAACCTCTTGGAGAAGATCATCCGCTACGAGGCGGTGCATACGATCCGCGACTGGAATGACCTGCGCGCGCGGGTCGATTCGCCTGATCGGCGCTGCTACGCCTTCTTCCATCCCGCCCTGGCCGATGAACCGCTGATCTTCGTCGAGGTCGCGCTCACCCGCGGCATCCCCGCCGCGATCGAGCCGATCCTGTCGGCCAAGCGCGAGCCGGTCGAACCCGAGCGAGCGACCACGGCGGTGTTTTATTCGATCTCCAATTGCCAACGCGGGCTTGCCGGCGTGTCCTTCGGCCATTTCCTCATCAAGCAGGTGGTCGAAGAAGTCAGCCGCGAAATCCTGCGCTTGGCGACCTTCATCACATTGTCGCCGGCGCCGAACTTCGCCGAATGGCTCAAGCGCGAGCGCGCCAAGGCGGAGTCGATTGCGCTCAATGCGGAGGATCGCGCCGCCCTCGCCGTTCTCGACCGTCCTGATTGGTGGCGGGATGAGGCGACCGCGGAGATGGTTCGCGAGCCGCTATTGCGGGCGGCCGCTTGGTACTATCTCCGTGTGCACGGGGCCCGCGGCACGCCGCTCGATTCGGTTGCGCGCTTCCACCTCGGTAACGGCGCGCGGCTCGAGCGGCTCAACTTTCTGGCCGACACGTCGGAGCGGGCGCTGCAGCAATCATATGGTTTGATGGTAAATTACCTTTACGATCTCGAACACATCGAGCAGAACCACGAGGCGTATGCGCAGCAGCACGCAATCGTCGCGTCAGGCGCGGTGACGCGCCTTGTGCGCGCGCCGACGCGCGATGTCGCTCCAGCGGCAGAGTGAGGGCCGCCTCGTCCTAGGTTCGTCCATAAAGCGGCACCACCGCGCCGCGGGTGACACGATTCTCCGGCGACGCCAGGAACAGGATCGTCGCCGCTACCTCTTCGACTTTCGCCCAGGCGGCATGGTCCGCCTTGGGCATGGTCCGCCGGTTCGCCGGGGTATCCATGGTCGAAGGCGCGATGGCATTGACCAGAATGCCTGCTTTCACGACTTCCTCGGCCAGCGCTACGGTGAGCGCTGCGACCGCTGCCTTGCTGGCGGTATAGGCAACCATGCCGGCGCCCGTGCGCCATTCGAGCGCAGGGCGGGTTGCGACATTGACGATGCGCCCGCCTGTCCCGGTGGGGATCATGGCATTGACCGCGGCCCGGCAGCAGAGAAAGGCGGTGACGAAGTTCATGTCGATTTGCCTCATCAAATCGGATTTTGCCGTTTCCCCGACGGGCGCCATGGCAAAACCGCCGGCGATATGGATCGAAGCCCAGAGCTTCGGCACGCTGCCGTAAAGCTTGGCAATGGCCGCTTCCTGGGTCAGATCAATACCGGGGACGAGCTTGACCTCGGCACGGTTACGGAACGCAAAGCGATCGGCTTCCGCCTGATCGATATATGGCACGTGGCAGACAGCGCCGGCCTCGAGCAGCGCGCCAACCATCGCGGTGCCGAGCGCTCCGGTTCCGCCGGTGACGATCACATGGCGATCGCGATAGTCCATCGGCCTCTCCCTTTGCTTGCAAACGCGGCTTGCATCATCGTCCACGGCTCGACCGACGCAAGGCCGCGTCGTGCGCCCCTATCTTGAGCCGACATAGCCAGCCGCGCCATGCTCCACGCCCGCGCTCGGAAGGAATCAACAAGGATGGCCGAGTTCGATTTGGCGATCGTCGGCGGCGGCATCAACGGCACCGGCATCGCTCGCGACGCCGCCGGCCGCGGCCTGCGTGTCCTGCTGGTGGAGCAGAACGATCTCGCATCCGGCACGTCGTCCGCCTCGACCAAGCTCATCCACGGGGGACTGCGCTATCTTGAGCAGGGATGGCTGCGGCTGGTACGCGAGGCGCTCCTCGAGCGCGAAGTGATGTTGCGCATGGCCCCGCACCTCATCCGGCCCATGCGCTTCGTGCTACCGAGTGAACCAGGCCTGCGTCCAAACTGGATGCTGCGCGTGGGGCTGTTCATCTATGACCACCTCGGCGGCCGGCAAATTCTTCCTCCGGCCCGCGCCGTCGATCTCGCAAACGACCCGCTCGGCGCACCGTTGAAGCGGCGTTACGATCACGGCTTCGAATACTCGGATTGCTTCGCGGACGACTCGCGTCTCGTCGTACTCAGCGCGCTCGATGCCTCAGAGCGCGGCGCCGTAATCCGTACCCGCACCCGCTGCATCAGGGCAGAACGGGGCGTCGTATGGCGGCTTATGCTCGACGTGCGGGGCCGGCGCGACGTCGCCACCGCTCGCGTCCTGGTCAACGCCACTGGGCCTTGGCTGAAGCTGTTCGCGAGCGGCGTGCTCGGCGATGCGACCGGCGTGCCCGCGCGGCTCGACAAGGGCAGCCACATCGTGGTGCGACGCCTGTTCGAGCACGATCGCGCCTATATCGTTCAAACGCACGACCGGCGCGTCGTGTTCGCGCTGCCGTTCGAGCGGGATTTCACGCTGATTGGAACCACGGACCGGGGCTTTACCGGCGATCCAAGCGGCGTGGAGCCTACGGTCGATGAGATTGCCTATCTCTGCGAGGTGGCAAACCAGCACTTTCGCGCGACGCTCGGTCCCGCCGACGTGGTTTGGTCGTTCGCGGGCGTTCGCTCGCTCTACGATGACGGCTCGCGAAAAGCGCAGGACGTAACCCGCGACTATGTCCTCACCCTCGACGAACGCGATGGCGAGGCGCCGCTTCTGACCGTTTACGGCGGCAAGATCACGACCTATCGCCGCCTGGCCGAACATGCGCTTGACCGAGTTGCGCACGTCATCGCGACCGCACGGGCGTGGACCAAGGACTCGCATCTGCCGGGTGGCGAATTTCCCTACGATGGCGTCGAGGCACTAGTGGCCAAAACACGCAAATCGCGACCATTTCTGAGCGAAGAACACGCATTGCGCCTAGTGCGCGCCTATGGCACCCGCGTCGAACGCGTCCTCGGGCCGGCGCGGCGGCTCGAAGACCTCGGGCCGTGCCTCGGCGCCGATCTCACCGGCGCTGAGGTGCGCTATTTGATGGAGCGGGAATGGGCGCAGACCGAGGATGATGTGCTGTGGCGGCGCACGAAGCTGGGCTTGCGCTTTTCATCGGAAGAGCGGCGGCGCTTGGCAAATTTCATGGCCGCCATGGCCGGTGGCGGCCGATGACAGATGCCGTCGCTTTGGGACGCCGATATGATACGTGAATTGATCGTTGGCGCGCGAGCGTGGCCGTCCGCGGCCGTGGCAGTGCAAAGGAACGAGCTTGCCCGATTATCTTCTCGCGATCGACCAGGGCACGACCTCGACGCGGGCTATCCTGTTCGATGTCGCGCTGACGCCGGTCGCGAGTGCGCAGCAGGAATTTACCCAGATCTATCCGGCGCCCGGCCTGGTCGAGCATGATCCCGAGGATATCTGGTCGACGACGCTTGCAACGGTGCGCGCAGCCATTGCGCGGGCGGGGGCTGACGCCAGCGATATCGCGGCCCTCGGCATCACCAACCAGCGCGAGACCACGATTGTGTGGGAGCGGGCCACCGGCCGCCCCATCCACAATGCCATCGTTTGGCAGGATCGCCGCACGGCGGATACCTGCGCCGCGTTGCGGCAGGGCGGACATGAGCCGCTGATCACGGCGCGCACCGGGCTCGTGCTCGATCCCTATTTTTCGGCCACCAAGATCGCGTGGCTGCTCGACCACGTGGAGGGCGCGCGTGCGGCGGCGCAGAAGGGCAGGCTTGCCTTCGGCACCGTGGATAGCTTCTTGTTGTGGCGGCTCACCGGCGGCAGGGTGCATGCGACCGATGCCACCAATGCGGCGCGTACCCTGTTGATGGATATTCACAGCGGGGACTGGGACGCGGGCCTTTGTGAATTGTTCGGCGTCCCCAACGCCCTATTGCCGCCGATACGCGATTGCGCGGGCGACTTTGGCACCACCGATCTGTTTGGCGGACCGATCCGCATTCTGGGGCTCGCCGGCGACCAGCAGGCGGCGACCGTGGGACAGGGCTGCTTTGCGCCCGGCATGATGAAGTCGACCTACGGCACCGGTTGCTTCGCGCTGCTCAACACCGGGGATCAGCCCATTGCGTCGAAGAACCGCCTTCTTAGCACAGTCGCCTACCAACTCGGCGGACAGCGCACCTACGCACTCGAAGGCGCGATCTTCATCGCCGGGGCCGCGGTGCAATGGCTGCGCGACGCGCTCAAGGTGATAGGGGCGGCCCCCGACGTGAACGCGCTCGCTGCGGCGGCCGACCCGGCGGAACAGCTCTACCTGGTCCCTGCCTTTGTCGGGCTCGGCGCGCCGTGGTGGGATGCGCAGGCGCGCGGCGCCCTGTACGGGCTCACCCGCAAGTCTGGCGTGGCCGAGCTTGCGCGCGCGGCTCTCGAGGCGGTTGGGTACCAGACCCGCGACTTGCTCGAGGCCATGCGTGCCGACTGGCCGGGGGCCGGAGCGAATACGGTGTTGCGAGTCGATGGCGGCATGGCGGCGAGCGATGTCACGATGCAATTCGTGGCCGACATTCTGGCGACGCCCGTCGATCGGCCGCTGGTGATGGAGACGACCGCGCTCGGCGCTGCCTATCTCGCGGGCTATGCCGCGGGACTGTGCCCGGATTTGCCGGACTTCGCCGCAATGTGGAGGTGCGAGCGGCGTTTCGAGCCGGGGATGGATGCCATGACGCGCGAGCGCAAGTGGGCGGGATGGCGCGAGGCGGTGGCACGTACGCTGAGCCGGGGTTGACTCATCATTTTCCGCTTCCAAGCCGTCCGCAGGCACGCCCGCCACGTGACCAATCCCGGTAACTGGCGCGTGGGAGATTGAGCCGCGCGTCCTGTGCCGCTAGCGTGGCTGCATGGGGAACGGCGGCGCCGATACGAGGGACGACCCGCACAAGCAGGGCAGGCGCCGAACGTTCGCGCCGTGGACAGACCCAACTGCGCGTGCGCTGGTGCGGTTCGACGGCGTGCGCAAACAATTTTCTGTCGTAGCTGCGGTCGAGCGCGTGTCGCTCGACATTTTCGCCGGCGAATTCTTCGCCCTGCTCGGCCCGTCGGGCTGCGGCAAGACCACGCTGCTGCGCCTCCTCGCCGGTTTGGACATGCCCGACGAAGGACGCATTCTGCTCGATGGTGAGGATATTGCGCAGGTACCGCCGTATCGGCGGCCGATCAACACAAGCAAGAGGGGCTTGCCAAGTCTGAAATCACGACGCGAGTCGAGGAGATGCTGGCGCTGGTGCGGCTCGAAGGTTTGGCCAAGCGCAAGCCGCACCAGCTCTCCGGCGGCCAACGCCAGCGCGTCGCGCTCGCGCGCTCGCTGGTCAAACGCCCGCGCGTCCTCCTGCTCGATGAACCCCTCGCTGCGCTCGACAAGAAACTGCGCGGCGAGACGCAGTTCGAGTTGATGCAGCTGCAGGAGAGGCTCGGCCTCACCTTCATCATCGTCACCCACGACCAGCAGGAGGCGATGACGGTCGCCGATCGTATCGGCGTCATGGACCACGGGCGTCTGATCCAAGTCGGCACTCCGCCCGAAATCTACGAGCGGCCGAACTCGCGCTGGGTCGCGGACTTTATAGGTGAGATCAACCTGATCGAAGGCCGCGTGGTCGACGTAGGGGCGTCGGATACCGTGATCGCGAGCGCGGCCGCCGGGCGGCTGCGCGCGCTTTCGCCCACGGATGCAAAGCCGGGAGATGTGGTGTGGGTGGCGCTCAGGCCCGAGAAAGTGCGGATCGCGCACGCACCGCCGACCGAAGGCGAGAATTGCGTGGTCGGGCAGGTCGGAAACATCGGCTATCTCGGCGACCTCTCGGTCTACAAGGTCCGACTCGACAATGGAATTGTCATGAAAGCGGCCGTCGCCAACGTGACGCGACTGGTCGAGCGGCCGATCGGGTGGGATGACCGCGTCTGGCTCAGCTGGGCCCCGGAGGCGGCCATGGTGCTGACGCGATAAGCGAGCCAACTCGATGCATGGAGCAATCAAAAAGCGTGGCGAACACAACAGATCCTGGGGGGCGCGGCTGATCGTGCTCGTTCCTTACCTCTGGCTCGCCACCTTCTTCCTTCTGCCGTTCCTGATCGTGGTCAAGATCAGCTTCTCGCATACGGCGATCGCCCAACCGCCGTATACGCCCGTCTTCGATCCCGCTGCGGGGTGGGAGGGTCTCAAGCAGGCCTTGTCCGCGCTGTCGTTCGAGAATTACGCCTTGCTCGCTTCCGATTGGCTCTATCTGGCTTCCTATCTCAAGAGCCTGGAGGTGGCGGCCGGCTCGACCCTGCTGCTGCTGCTGATCGGCTTCCCGCTCGCTTACGGAATGGCGCGCACCCCGCGACGCTGGCAGCCGATCGTGTTCGTGCTGGTGGTGCTGCCGTTTTGGACGTCATTCCTGATCCGCATCTACGCCTGGATCAACATCCTTCAACGCGATGGCCTGCTAAACCAGGTTCTGCTCGCGCTGGGCATTGTCGACGCCCCGCCGGCATGGCTATCGACTGACACGGCGGTCTATATCGGCATCGTCTATTCCTACCTGCCGTTCATGGTGCTTCCGATTTACGCCACGCTGGAAAAGATGGACGAGACGTTGATCGAAGCTGCCGCGGATCTCGGCTGTCCAAACTGGAGAGCATTCTGGCTGGTGACAGTACCGCTGTCGCGCCCTGGCGTGGTCGCGGGAGTCTTGCTTTGCTTCATTCCCATCGTGGGCGAGTTCGTCATCCCCGATCTCCTCGGCAGTTCGCAGACCATGATGATCGGCCAGACCCTGTGGACCGAGTTCTTCGGCAACAAGGATTGGCCGGTGTCATCTGCGGTCGCGGTCGTGCTGCTCTGCCTGCTGGTCGTGCCAATCGTGATCTACCAGCAGATGGAGACGCGTGATCCCGCGGGGGGACGCTGACCATGCGCAAGGCGTCTTGGTTCAATGTCGGCTCGGTCGCGCTGGGACTCGCCTTCCTTTATCTGCCGATTGTCATTCTGGTGATCTATTCTTTCAATGCCTCGCGGCTTGTCACCGTGTGGGGCGGCTGGTCGACGCGATGGTACTCCGAGCTCATCGCCGACCGCGCCATGCTCGAATCCGCCTGGGTGACGCTGCGCATCGCTCTGTTGTCGGCGACGGCGGCGACCGTGCTCGGCACGCTTGCGGCCATCGCATTGGTTCGGTTCGGACGCTTCCGCGGCCGGCTGCTATTTTCCGGCATGGTCTATGCGCCGCTGGTGATGCCCGAGGTCATCACCGGGCTTGCCTTGTTGCTCCTGTTCGTGGCGGTCGATGTCGATCGCGGCTTCTGGACCATCACGATCGCTCACACGACGCTGATCACGTGCTTCGTCACCGTGGTGGTGCAGTCGCGGCTCGTCACCTTCGACGTCAGCCTGGAAGAGGCGGCGATGGACCTGGGCTGCCCGCCGCTGAGGACCTTTCTGACCGTCACGCTCCCGTTGATCTGGCCCGCCGTTGCCGCCGGCTGGATGCTCGCCTTCACGCTGTCGCTCGATGATCTGGTGGTGGCGAGCTTCACCACCGGTCCCGGCGCGACGACGCTGCCGATCCGGATCTATTCGGAAGTTCGCCTCGGCGTGAAACCGGAGATCAACGCCATCTGCTCGATCCTGATCGCGATCGTTGCAACCGGCATTGTGGGCGCGTCACTGCTCGCGAAATTTCATGATGTCGGGCGTGGCGGCATCGGAGGACTTGCCGCGCGGTGAAGGCGCGATCAGTCGTTGCGCGCCCGCGCGGACGAAAACAAAAGGGCGCAAGACAGCGCCCGCATCGGGCCGATTATTGGGGGTCTTGCGGGGCGTTCGGCTCGGCTTTCGCGGGCGTTGAGTCCCCGCTCGCGGGTGCACTCTCGGCCGGCGCGGAACTACCCGCCAGCGCCGGTGCTGCTGGCGCCGGCGGAGTCTCGGCGGAGTCCGCTGGCGCCGTCCGGGTCAGCCGTTCGATTGCAGAGCGTATTGGGTCACGCGGACCGCGGTCCACGGCCCCTGCACCATGAAGGGCAACTCGAATGCGGGTGCAGCTGCATTCGAGCTGGCGGAAATCGAAAGCAGGCTCGCGGTTCCCCTGAGATCGAGTTCGCGCTCAGGAATCGACGCCGAACCCGCCAGGGCGAGGCCGACGCTCGGCCCTTCCATGCGCACCTCGTCGACGTTGGCGACGCCTTGGACGATTTTCAGGTTGAGCGTGAGCGTCTCGTAGGGCGTTTTGCCGGTGCGGAACTCCCCGCCGCCCGAGAGCGGTCGGCGCTCAATACGCTTGAGCAATTGCTCCACATTGAACCCCGCGATCGCGCCCTTGCGGCTGGTAAGGCCGGCTGTGCCGTTGAGTGCCTTGGTCAGGTCGTAGACGCTGCGACCGGAGCTCTCGACCGCGAAACTGAGATTGCCTTTACCCTCGAGCCTGCGAATGCCGAACATGTCGCCGAGGCACTGGTCGAGATCAACATTGGAGAATTGCAATTGGGCCCTAAAATCAGCGCCGGCCGGCGATTTCGCCAGCCCGAACGTGCCCCTAACCACGCCGCCGAAGGCCTGCGATTCGCCGACCGCGACCGTGAGGTTGCCGCCGCGCAGATTGGCTGCGACCGCCGTGCGCCCGAGCTTGGCACTGGCGATATTGACGCGCGCGGCTGACAGCCTGAGGTCGAGATGGACGCCCTCGAGGCCGTCAAGCGCGATCGGCTTGCTGTCCCAGCCCCTCTCGCCGCTGGTCAGCAAGCGGACGGCAGAGATGTAAGGTGTCAGATCGAGCCCTTCGGCCGCCAGCGTTCCCTGCAAGGTTTGCCGCCCATCGAACGTCAGCACGCCTTCGCCGGCGTTGCCGTCGAGCTCGATATTGACCCCCGAAAGTCCAATGGTTCCGCCAACCACGTTGGTTTGCGCCTTGAGCGCGAAGCGGCCGAACCCGCCGCCCGGCGGGGGCTGCTGACCGGCCCAGCGCAGCGTGTCACGCAAGGACGCGGCATCGGCCGCAAGCGTGCCCTCCATTTTGAGCGTGGGGCGGTAGCTGATGTAGCCATCGAATGCGAACTTGAACGGTGCGCTCGCGAGCCGGATCTTGAGGCCCGACCGGTCGCCCTGCAGCGCGGCGACGAAATCGGTGAGACTGACCGTGGCGTCGATTGCCTGCTCGTGCCACGCGAAGCGGCCGGTGGCAGCAAAGCTTCGGGAGATCGACGGCCAGGCGAGGGCCATTTCCACGTTAGCGAGCGTCTCGACGATTTCGTACGCCTCGTCGCGCAGGATGATGGTACCGTCGGCGATGCGGATCTCCGAAAACGACGCCGGGCGGTCCGGACCGGGTTTGAGGTTGCGCGCCAACGTCTCGATATGGCCCGACCAGTTCGAGCTGTGGTCGGCATTGAAGATGATCGCGATGGTCGGGCGCACCAGCGAGATGTCCGCGATCTCGATGCGTCCAGCCAAAAAGGGAAAAAAGCGCAAGCGCGCAATCACGTGCTCGGCCGTGAGCGCCGGCGCCCCGGTGCGGTTATCGCCCAGGGCCACATCGTCGAAGCTCACCGCCCCCGTTGGGAACAGCGATACCGAGGTTCCACCGCGCAGCACGGGGTCGAGCCCGGTGACGGCGCGGATTTCGGCCTTGACCGCCTCGCGCACCGCGTCGGCCGGCATCAGAAATGGCAAGATCACGAGAGCGCCGATACCGACGGCGGCCAAGGCCAAAATGATGAAGCCAACGCGCTTGATGTCAACGGCCGCGGTCACGACGCGTCTTTCTCAAAATCCTCGCCGGCTAAGCCCGGCTGACATTTACCGAGGGAGACGAAGGGTACAAACTTGCAACCTGAGAGCGAAAGGTTGCAATCGCTCTGTGACGCTTTCGTGGCCGGTCTTGCACCAATCCGACCGCATTTTCAGGCCCGTTCCGCGCCGTTTACGTCGGCGCTACAGTGCGTTGGAAGTGCGGTAGCTGGCTTCGGTCTTGTTGCGGACCTCGTCGAGCGTCGCGCCGGGTGCGAGCTCGATCAGGGTCATTCCCCCGCCGCCCTTTTTGTCGATGGCGAAAACTCCGAGATCGGTGATCACCATATCGACGACCCCCGCGCCGGTCAGCGGCAGCGTGCAGTGCTTGAGGAGCTTGGGCTCGTTTTTGGCCGAATGCTCCATCACGACCACGACTTTTTTGACCCCGGCGACGAGGTCCATGGCACCACCCATGCCTTTAACCATCTTGCCCGGGATCATCCAGTTGGCGAGGTCGCCGTTCTCGGCGACCTGCATTGCGCCTAGGATCGAAAGATCGATGTGTCCGCCGCGGATCATGGCGAAGCTGTCGGCCGACGAGAAATAACTGGTGGTCAGTATCTCGGTGACCGTCTGCTTGCCGGCATTGATGAGATCCGGGTCTTCCTCGCCTTCGTAAGGGAACGGACCGAACCCGAGCATGCCGTTCTCGCTTTGCAGCTGCACGCTCATGCCCGCGGGGATGTAGTTTGAAACCAGTGTCGGGATGCCGATACCGAGATTGACGTAGAAACCGTCGCGCAGCTCCTGGGCGGCGCGTTCGGCCATCTGATCACGTGTCCAGGCCATCAGACTTCCTCCCCGGTCCCCGCCGGCGCGGCGGTCCGCTTGCGTACGGTTCGCTGCTCGATGTGCTTTACCGCGTTGGGCACATGCACCAGGCGCTTGACGTAGACGCCCGGCGTGATGATGTGGTCGGGATTGATATCGCCGGGCTGCACGAGGTGCTCGATTTCCGCCACGGTGACCTTGCCTGCGGTGGCCATCATTGGATTGAAGTTGCGCGCGGTCTTGCGGTAAACGAGGTTGCCCTCGGTATCGCCCATCCAAGCATGGACGATCGAGAGATCGGCGACAAGCCCGCGCTCCATGACGTAGAGCCCGCCATCAATCTGGCGCTGCTCCTTGCCCTCCGCAATCTGAGTCCCGGCGCCGGTGCGGGTGAAGAACGCCGGGATGCCGGCGCCGCCGGCGCGGATACGCTCGGCCAGCGTGCCCTGCGGATTGAATTCGATCTCCAGTTCGCCCGCGAGGTATTGCTGCGCGAAAGTCTTGTTCTCTCCAACGTAGGACGAGACCATCTTCTTGATCTGCTTGGTGTCGAGCAACAGGCCAAGGCCGACCCCGTCGATGCCGCAGTTGTTGGAAACAACGGTCAGGTTCTTCACGCCCGAGTCGCGGATCGCCAGGATCAGCTGCTCTGGAACGCCGCAAAGCCCGAACCCGCCGGCCATGATCAGCATGCCGTCCTTCAGCAGGCCGGCGAGCGCTGCCCGGACGCGGCCTGAGTGGGCGGAGTTTTCTACCGCGGTGCGGTAAAGGCTGCAATGTCCGTTGCGCCAGACTTGTCGGCGGGTCAGGGCGGCCTCATGACCGAGTGTCCAGTCGCAGCCTCGTTGCGATGTCGGCGTAACGCGTGATCCGGATGACCGGCAGAATGCCGACGGCAACGATGATGAGGGCTGCAAGCGAGCCTTGTTCGAAGCTGCCGCGGGTAGCGAATTGGTAGATATAGGTCGCGAGCGTTTCGACATTGAGGGGACGCAGAAGCAGCGTCGCGGGCAGTTCCTTGAGGCAATCAACGAAGATCAGCAGCGCCGCCCCGAAGATCGCTGGCTGGGCGAGCGGCAGGTGGATCGTACGCGCAAGCGTCCCCGGTCCCGCGCCGAGCAAGCGTGCGACGTCGTCGAGGTCGTTCGAAATGCGCGAAAATCCTGCCTGTGCGAAGCCGATCGCAATGGCAAGAAAGCGAATGACATAAGCAATGATGAGAGCAGCGCTCGAACCCGCCAGCACCAGACCAACGCCTTTTGCACCAAAGGCTTGCGCCAAGGCGTTGATTCCCTCATCCACTAGAACGAGCGGCGAAAGCAACCCAAGGGCCAACACTGTCCCCGGTACGGCGTAGCCGATGCCAGCGAGGTTCACACTAGTTGCGATGATCGGGTGCTTTACATAGCGCAGCGCCGCGACCGCCGAAAATCCGAGGGCTAGGGTGATCGCGGTCGCAATGGAGGCGAGTGCGACCGTCGTCAGGGCGTAGCCGGCAGGAAACCGAGCACGACCGGAACGAAGCAGCCGATGAGGGCGATCCATCGTGCTGGCCCCGTCAGCGTGATCGGTGAGAGGCGTCGCAGGTCCGTGGCCGACGCCGCAAAACCGCGGCGGCGGCGGCCCCGGCGTTCGAGCGCGATCAGCGCAATGACGATGAGCAGCATGAGGCAGGCCATCTGTGCCGCGCCGGCGAGGCTCCCGCGATTGAGCCAGGTGGTGAAGATCGACAGCGTCAGGGTGTGCACGCCGAGATATTCGCTCGCGCCGATGTCGTTGAGCGTCTCGAGCAAGGCAAGCGACACGCCAACGCTTATTGCGGGCCGCGCCAGCGGCAAGGTGATGCGCCGCACGAGTTCCCATGGCCGCGCGCCGAGCATGCGCGCGGGCTCGGTGAATAGCGGGCCCTGAGTCTGAAACATCGCGCGCGCGGCGAGATAAACGTATGGATAGAGCACGAAACCGAAAAGGAGAATTGCGCCGGTGAGTGAGCGCACGTTCGGAAACCAATAGTCGGCGGCGGAGTGCCAGCCGAAAACCGCTCGCAGCGCCGACTGTACGGGCCCGAGCGCGTCGAGAATGTCGACATAGACGTAAGCCACGATGTAGGTCGGGATCGCAAGCGGCAGCGGCAGCAGCCAACTCAGCGCATCACGTCCGGGAAAGGCGAAGGTGGTGACGAGCCAGGCGGTGCTGCTGCCAATGATGATCGTCACCACCGCGACGCCGGCAAGGAGTAGCGCGGTCTGCGCGAGCGCCGCCGGAATGACATAGCGTGCAAGGTGGGTCCAGAGGTCGCCAGTTTCGCCGAAGGCAAGAACGATCAGGCTGGCGAGTGGCGCGATCGCCGCGAGGCCTGCCGCCACGGCCATTGCGCCGAAGGCAGGGGCCTGCCAGCGCAAATGAAAACGGGCCGGCCATCGATCCATGGATGGCCCGGCCCGCAGGATAGGCATCGATCATCAGGTCAGTTATCGAATCCGACCTTGTCCACCAGGTTGGCCGCCGCCTTCTTGTGGTCGGCGATCTTGGACAGCGGAATCGTATCGGCATTGAGTTTGCCGTACCCCGCGATGATGGCATACATATGCTGCGCCTCCTCACCGACCAGCCACTCGACCAGTTTCATGGCGTTGGCTTTGTTGGGCGCGTAGCGGGCCAAGACGACGGCCGACAAGTTCACGTGGGTGCCTCCGTTCTGGAAGCTCGGAAGGATGACCTTGGTCGCCTCCGCCCACGCTTTGCGGTCGGGCTCTTTGTTGAGCATCAGCGCCCAATAATAAGTATTGGCAACGCCGATGTCGCATTTGCCGGCCGCGATATCGCGGGCGACCTCGCGGTCGCCGCCCGATGGCTTCTGCGCGAGATTGGCTTTGAGGCCGCTGAGCCATTCTTCGGTCTTGGC